>NZ_JBEZKL010000017.1:0-87101 GCF_040704695.1 Streptomyces sp. NPDC048411 | reverse complement strand
GGAGCCGCTGCGTACGCTCGCGCGCCACCGCCGTGCCGGGCAGGACCTGCTGTTCGGCCAGTATCTGATTCCGGACGGGACCGGCGTGATCCCGGCACCTGCCGCCGACGGGCCCTTGAGAATCGACCTACGTGCGACTGTCATTGAACTCCGCTTACTCCGTGGGATGTTGGCCGCGCAGCACTGTACTGACATGGGTGCGCAAAAACGATCGACTTGACAGCCAAAGTGGTCGTAATCGCACTCCATAACTCCCTCGATCGTCACTCGTCAGGTCAGGATCCAGGCCCGCCTCCGCGACGATCGGCAGCTCGCGCGCCGGCCGCTCCCGGTCCTGGATGTGGCGGCGCCGCCCTGTCCGCCCCTGGGGTGATGAACCCGTCCGCCCCTGAGGGGACGTCAGGTGACCCACTCGCGATCTAGCGTCGGTGCCATGACCAGAATCCGTCGCACTGCCGTAGCCGCCGTACTCGCGCTCGTCCTGCCGCTACCGATCGCGGCAGCAGACACGGCATTCGCCGCACCCGGACCCACCGCAGTTGCCACCGCGACCCCGGACGCGCTCGTCCGAGCAGAACTGCCCCGCCCGACGGGCCCGCACGCGGTCGGACGCAGCACGCTGCACCTCGTCGACGAGCACCGCCAGGATCCGTGGGTGCCGGCTGCGGGAGCCCGGCAGCTGATGGTGTCGGTGTACTACCCCGCCCGGCCCGGGACCGGCGGGCCCGCCCCCTACATGACCACCGAGGAGGCCCGGCTGCTGCTGCAAAGGAAGGCACCGGGCTCCGGCATCTCGCCCGAGGCGCTCAGCGGCACCCGCACCTGGGCGCACGCCGACGCCCGCCCGGCGCACGGCAGGTTCCCGCTGGTTGTGCTCTCGCCCGGATTCGGGTATCCGCGGGCCCTGTTCACCAGCGTCGCCGAGGATCTGGCCAGTCGCGGGTACGCCGTCGCGCTGGTCGACCACACCTACGAGTCCCCCGGTATCACCTTTCCCGGCGAGCAGACCCTCGCCTGCGCCATCTGCGACCAGCCCCCCACGGGAGGATCGGAGGCCGTGGCTCGGAGTCGTGCAACTGATCTCTCCTTTGTCGTCAGTCAGTTGACTGAGCGTCATCCGGTCTGGCGGTACGCCCGTATGATCGACCCGAAGCGGATCGGCATGGCCGGGCACTCCCTCAGCGGAGACGCCACCGCCATGGCCATGGCCGCCGACGACCGGGTGCGGGCGGGGGTGAACATGGACGGCAGTTTCCAGGAGTCGCATAATCCGGCCGCCGACATGCACGGTCGCCCCTTCCTGCTGTTCGGTGCCGAGCACGAGAGTCCGGGCATGGACCCCTCCTGGACTCAGGGCTGGGCGAACCTGGACGGCTGGAAGCGCTGGCTGACGATCACCGGCTCCGAGCACGGCACCTTCAGCGACCTGGCCCTCCTCGCCACCCTGGCGGGCAGGCCTGCTCCGGTCGGGGCGATTCCCCCGCTGCGTGGGCTGGAAATCACCCGCACCTACCTCGGGGCCTTCTTCGACCTGCACCTGAAGGGCATCCCGCAGCCGCTGCTCGACGGACCGTCACCGGAAGCCCCGGAGGTCGTCTTCCAGCAGCCCTGATCCCGCCGCCGGTCTCGCCAGGGGCCGGCGGGCCGAGGTGTCACCAGGCGTGGTCCTCGTCGGGCGGGCCGGCCGATGCCGACCCGCCCGGCGCCGCATGGCAAGCTGCACGAAGGTTCAACCGGTTGCCGACACCAGGCCGGCTTCGTAGGCGGCGATGACGAGTTGGACGCGGTCGCGGGCGTCGAGTTTGGTCAGCAGCCGCGCCACGTGGGTCTTGACGGTGGCGGGGCCGATGAACAGCTGGGCAGCGATCTCGCGGTTGGACAGGCCGCGCCCGACGAGGGTCAGCACCTCGCGCTCCCGTTCGGTGACGCCGTCGATCTGCCGCCTCGGCGGCGCGGGTTCGGGCCGGTCGGCGAACTCCTCGATCAGGCGGCGGGTGACGCTCGGTGCGATCAGGCCGTCACCGAGGGCGACCACCCGGATCGCCGCGATGATGTCCACCAGTGCCATGTCCTTGACCAGGAACCCGCTCGCCCCCGCACGCAGCGCGGCATAGACGTTGTCGTCGTCGTCGAACGTGGTGAGGATGAGGACGCGCGGTGCCGTGGCGGCCTCGGTGATCGTCCGGGTGGCCTCGATGCCGTCCATGCCGGGCATGCGGATGTCCATCACGACGACGTCAGGGCTCAGCTCCCGGACCAGTCGAACCGCTTCGGCGCCGGTTCCGGCCTCCCCGGCGATCTCCAGATCCGGGAGGTCGGTCATGACCATGGTGAGCCCGGCGCGCACCAGCGGCTGGTCGTCGGCGAGCAGGACACGGATTGTCATATCGGCAGCCTCGCCGCCACCCGGAACCCGCCCTCGGGCCGTGATCCGGCGCTGAACCGGCCGTTCAGCAGACCGACCCGTTCACGCATCCCGGAGATCCCGTAGCCGGTCTCCGCCGCCCCACCGGCACCGGTGCGCACCGTGCCGCGTCCGTCGTCGACGACCTCGATGGCCAACTCCTCGTCCCGGTAGTCCACGGACACTCGACAACGGTTGCTGCCGGAATGGCGGACCGCGTTGGTGACCGACTCCTGGATGATCCGGAAGGCGGCCAGGTCGATCTCGGGTGGCAGCGGGCGCCGCTCTCCCCGCCAGTGCACGTCGAGGCGGACTCCGGCGCCGACCGTCGTCTCGGCCAGCCGGTCGACGGCATCCAGGCCCGTTGCCGATGGGGGTTCCCCCGACCGGTTGCCGAGAGAGGGCGTCGCCGGGTCCCCTTCGGTCCGGCGGAGCGAAACGAGCATGTGCCGCAGTCCGGCCAGCGTCTCGCGGCTGGTGGTCTCGATGGCGTCCAGTGCCTTGCGCGCTCCGGCGGGCTGGGTGTCGATGACCAGGCTCGCCGCGCCGGCCTGGATCGCGATGACACCGATGCTGTGGGCGACCATGTCGTGCAACTCCCTTGCTATCCGCAACCGTTCCGCGGTCACCGCCTGCGCGCGCAGGGCCACGCCGTAGTCGCGCTGCTGGCGGATCGAGCTGCCGATCAGCCAGGAGACGGCGATGGTCAGGGCGAGTCCCGACAGCATGCTGAGAAAGTCGCTGAACGTCGCGCGGCCCTGGTCCACTGCCACCCACTGGCAGGGCCAGGCGGCCAACTCGACGGCGGCCGCCGCAAAGGCGGTCCGGCGCGGACCGGTGGCAGCGATGTAGCCGACCAGACAGTCCATCACCAGGAAGAACGGCCACGTCTTCCCCGTAAGCATTTCGGCTGCCGCCGATTCGGCCAGGACCACCCCGAACACCGGTAGCGGTCGGCGGCGGGCCCAGCCGACCGGAGACGCCATGACGACGGCCATGGCCGCCTGAAGCACGAGCACTGGGAGGATCGAGTGCCGGGACGGCCACAAGCGCGCTCCCATCTGATACGCCGTCGTGCCGAACAGCACGAGCGCGAACAGTGCGGCAGCGCACCATGCCGCCGCCGTCCCCACGCCCGACGGGAGCCGTCTCAGCCACGGAGGGCGCGGCATCGCTTGATCCATCCGGCGATGTTAGCCATCCCCTCCACCCTGTCCGTCCGCCTGGGGGCGTACGCCCGCAGGGCTACCGGCTCGCGCGGAGGTCCGTCGGTGGTCAGACGGCATACGGACGCAGCCTGCGACAACGTCGGCCGGGTGATCGAAATCAACCAACTGGCCAAGGCACCGGCTGGGAGCCCGTCTTCACCAAGCTCGGGTACGAGCACCTGCGCCGCCATGACCTCCGGCACACGGGACTCACCTGGTTCGCCGATGCCGGAGTTCAGGTGCACATCCTGCGCAAGATCGCCGGGCACGGCTCACTGACCACCGCCCAGAGATATCTGCACCCCGACGTGCACAAGATCACCGCCGTCGGCGCCGCCCTCTCGGCACACCTCAGCGTGCTGCGCGCCCCGCGCTCCCTGCCGAGCCCGATCGCGGCCGCTCGCTGACACGGTCAAGGGAATTGGTCCCCGACTGGTCCCCAAAAACGATCAAGAGGCTGTTTCAGATCGCTCTGAAACAGCCCCTGACCTGCGACTCTTTTCGAGTCGGGACGACAGGATTTGAACCTGCGACCCCTTGACCCCCAGTCAAGTGCGCTACCAAGCTGCGCCACGTCCCGATGCGATTCCTCCCGGTGTTCCCGGGCGGCTCCGCAGGACAAACATTACCTCACTCCGCAGACCGGATCGACGTCCGTGCCTGATGGGCGCGGGTCGCGAGTGCTTCGGCGCCGCACGCCGTGGCCAGTTTCTGGGCCCGGGCGAGCTCGCGCGGGGAGCGGATGGCGATGCCGTAGTCGACACGGGCCAGGGCGTGTTCGTACGCGGATGGGGACGCCTCCAGGTGCCGGACCGCGTCGGCCAGCAGCTGCCGGGCCTCCTCGGGGCGAGCGAACAGGGCGACGCAGCGCAGGGCCTCGCCGATCGCGGTGTCCGTGCCGAAGCGTTCGGCGTGCACCCGGGCCGAGGCGGCGAGCTGGGCTGCGCGGCCCGGGTCCTCGTCGGCCAGGGCGCGAGCGAGGTCGCCCGCCCAGGGAGCCCAGATACCGTTGAACCGGCCGCGCGGTTCAAGAGCCTGGCCGGCTGCTTCGAGTTCGGCGACGGCTTCCTTCGTACGGCCTTCGGCAAGCAGGAGACGGCCACGGACGCACGGTGCGTCCGGCATGACCATCGCACTGGGATAGGGCGTCCCGAAGTTGTACCGGTCAGCAATCGTGCGGGCCTCGGCGACCCTGCCCCGGGCCAGCAGCGTGTCGATGAGCAGGCAGGCGGCGATCCAGTTGACGGGCAGGCCGCTGCCCACACGGTCGGCGAGCCGCAGTCCTTCGCGCAGGAAGCCCTCCGCCTCGGCCAGCCTGCCGCGACGCCGGTGGACGAGACCGAGGAGGGTGTGGGCGAAGGCGAGGTGCGCGCCGCTCCAGCCGGAGATCTCGAAAGCTCGGACGGCCTCATTGAACAGTGCCTCGGCCCGGTCGAGCTGGTCGGTGAAGGCATAGGTGATCCCCACCGTGGTGGGGAACTCGAAGCCCCATTCGGTGTCGGTCCACCCGAGACCGCGGGCCGGGCGGCCGTCGACCAGGGCGCGTTCGCAGAGACCGACGACGAGCTGCGAGTCCTCGCCCCGGAGCATGGCGTCGAAGGCGCGGAGCGTGAGCAGGGCGCGTTCGGCGTTGTCGCGGCCGGTGAGGTGGTCGGCGTTGGCTGCGAGCCTTCGGGAGCGGCCGGGGCCGTCGTCCTCGGAGGCCTGCATGCCCTCCCACATGAAGTGCGCGGCCTGGAGCCGCATCCGGCCGGGTCCCGGGGCGGTGCGCCCGGCCTCGGCGGCGAGAGCCAGCGCCGCTTCCTTCAGCTGGTTGTTGTGGGAGAGGGCGGCGGCGAGCCGGAAGGTGGCGTCGACGCGCACCTCGTCGGCGAGTTCGGGCAGATCGAGGGCGGCCCGCAGATGCTGGACGGTGGTGGGAGGGGAGCTGAGCAGCGTCGCGCAGCCCAGCTCGTACAGCAGCGTGGCCCGCACCTGGTGGCGCGGCGGTTCCTGCAGGGCGCGTTCCAGGCAGCGGCGGGCGGCTTCGGGGGCACCGACCGCGAGATGCTGGCCGGCTGCCTCGCGGAGCTGCTCGACCAGTTCCTGGTCGTCGTCCGGGTGGACTTCCAGGAGATGGCGAGAGGCCGCGGCGGCGCCGAGTCCGGCGCGGGTGATCGCCCAGGCGGCGCGGCCGTGCATGGCGGTGCGGGTGGCCGGCGGGATGGAGCGGTACACGGCGGTGGCGATCAGCGGGTGGACGAACTCCAGTGGGTCGAAGCCGCTGACGATACGGGCGTCGCGCAGCCGCGCGGTGCAGTCGGCGGCCTCCGCGGGGCTCATTCCGGCGAGGGTGGCGGCGAGGTCCTGGGAAATCTCGGTGCCGAGGACGGCGGCGGCCCAGGCGAACCGGTTGGCGTTGGTGCCGAGCCGTTCGAGCCGGGCGACGAGTCCGCTGCCGCGGGCCGAGGCGCCGAGTTCGCGCAGCAGCCCGGCCGACTCCTCCAGGGGTGCCAGTTCGTGGTCCTGCACCTTGGCGACGAGTTCGACCGCCTCGTACGGGTTGCCGCCGGTGACGGCCCACACCTCGCGGCAGAACGGGTCGTCGGCGTGGCTGCCGAGAATGGCCCGGACCAGTTCCGCGGTGGCCTCGGGGGTGAGCGCGCGCAGCGCGACCCGGGCCTGGGCGGGGTGGCTGCCGCCGCTCCCCTCGCGCGCCGCCAGTTCCTCCGGGCGGTGCGCCTGGACGACGAGGACGGGCAGTTCGCCGAGGCGTGCGGTGAACGAGGCGAGCCAGGCAAGGGATTCGCCGTCCGCCCAGTGCGCGTCGTCGATGATCAGCAGCGGCGGACGGTGGCTCAGCCGGGAGGCGAGCTGCGACACGACGTGGTCGAGTCCGTCGCGCACACCCTGCGGGTCGGGCTGCGGGCCGCTGGGTTCGGCAAGTCCGAGGGCGGGTGCGGTGATCTCGAACCACGCGCCGAACAGATCGCGTACCTCGTCGGGCGGAAACTGGTCGAGCGCGGGCTGCAGGAGTTGGCGTACGACGTGGAACGGCACGGATGTGACCGTCTCGCCGCCGCGTGCGGACCAGACCGTGCAGCGGTCCGCGGCCATGGCCTGGATCTCGGTGAGCAGAGCTGTCTTGCCGATGCCTGCCTCACCGCTGAAGATCAGCAGCCCGCCTACTACCTGGGCGCCGCACAGGGCGTCCACGGCTTGTGCGGCGGCAGCGAGTTCCGGTTCGCGCTCATACAGCGGCCGGGACGGCTTCATGCCTACCCTCCCCTAGTGGTACGGATTACTGCCGACACTAGTCGTGCGCGGCGGTCCACGGACAGTGGTTCGGACAGTTCGCCGCAGGTGCGGGGCACAATCGACGGGTGGACGAGACTCGCAGGGACCGCGATGCCGAGGGCCGGGCGCGCAGTGCGCGCCCCCGTGACGGGCTGGGGCGCCCCCTGCCGTACGGGGTTCCGGGGGTGGCGCGGCAGCCGGAGGGTGTGGTGCGCTCTCCCGAGGAGACGCTGCGGGAGGCACAGCGGCTGCTGGACGCGGGGATGCCGTTCCACGCGCACGAGGTGTTCGAGGACGCGTGGAAGTCGGGCCCGGAGGCGGAACGGGAGTTGTGGCGCGGGCTCGCGCAGCTGGCGGTGGGGCTGACGCATGCCGCGCGCGGCAATGCGACGGGTGGGGCGCGGCTGTTGCGTCGGGGCGCGGCGGCCCTCTCGGCGTACGGGGACGCGTCGGCGCACGGGATCGGGATCGATGCGCTGACCGGCTGGGCGGAGGAGCTGGCCGGGCGGGTGGAGACGGGCGGCGGGCGGACGGTGGACGCGGCCGAGGAGGCGCCCCGGCTGCGACGGAAAGATGGATGAGCCGGATGGCGGCGTTCGTTTTCGGCAACCGTCGGGAGGAGCGGTGAACACGGCGCCGCGAAACTATTACCATCCCGCGTCATGAGCACTTCTGACCAGGACCAGTCCGTGGACACCCCGATAGCCGCCCCCGACAGCGACACGAACGGCCCAGAGACCGACGCCGGGGCCGAGGCCGGCGCCGAGGTCGAGGGGGCGGGGGCCGGGGACCGCAGATTGACGCCGCGTCAGGCCAGACGGTTGCGGGTCGTGCTCTCCTCGGCCGGCATGGCGGCGATGGCGGTCGTGCTGGCGCTGCGGATCGCGAGCCGGTCGTCCGTTCTGGTGGTCGGGGTGTACGGGCTGGCGCTGATCCTGTGCGGGATCGTGATCGAGCTCAGCCGGAACGGCCGTACGCGCTTGGGCAGTTGGCTGCTGACCGTCGGCCTGGTGGCGGCGATCGGTTCGGACTGGCTGCTGATCCCCTGACGTCTGGCCGATTCAGACTGCTGTGATCCGCACGGTTCCGCCGTGCGGATCGCCGCGGTCGACCCAGTCGGCGCGCAGCCGGAACGGCCGGTTCGGTTCGGCCGGCAGTAGCAGCCGCTGCCCGTGGAGTACGTGTCCGTCCTGGCGACGACACGGTGCGGGCGGGGCAGCCGCCGGGCGGTGCGCAGGATGAAGCGGCCGTGGAGCGGCCGGGCGCCGTCGGGGTCGAGCATCGAGGGCGGTACGGATCGGACAGCGGGCCGGCTCACGGGCGAGGGCGGTGCCGACGACGCCTGCGCCGTTGACGGTGACGTCGTAGGTCGCCGTCGGGCAGGCTGTGGACCAGGTCTCCGGCCGTGGTGACCGGCGGTGTCATCCGCGGTCCAGCAGGGTCTCCACCGCGGTGCGGAATCGGGCGAGGCGTTCGGCGGCCTCGTCCGCGCCGATCCTGGGTTCGTACACGGCGGCCGGCTCCCACGCGGGTACGGCCTGCTGGAGCGACAGCTTCGGGTCGACGCCGAGGCGGGCGACGGCCCCGGCCCCGAGTGCGGTGACGTCCGGGAGCGCAGACACCTCGACCGGCCGTTGCAGCAGGTCGGCCTGGGTCTGCATGAGGAGCGCGGAGCGGGTCAGGCCGCCGTCCACACGGAGCGAGGTCAGCGGCACGCCGAGATCGGTGGCGACGGCGTCGGCGAGTTCGACGACCTGGGCGGCGATGCCCTCGCACAGGGCGCGCACCAGGTGGCCGGCGGTGGTGTCCAGTCCAAGTCCCGTCACCGAGCCGCGCAGATCGCTGCGCCACCACGGTGCGGCGAGTCCGGCGAGCGCCGGTACGAAGGTCACACCGCCGGAGTCGGGGACGCCCGCGCCGACGGGGTCGAGCTCAGCGGCACCGGAGATCACTCCGAGGTCGGTGAGCCAGCGGACGGCGGACGCGGCGGTGTAGACCTGCCCGTCGAGGCAGTAGCTGGCACGGCCGTCGAGCCGCCAGGCAACACAGCTGACCAGTCCGGTGGAGCCGCGGCGGGGCGTGGGCCCGGTCTGGGCGAGCAGGAAGGCGCCGGTGCCGTAGGTGCATTTGGCGGTGCCGGCCTCCAGGGCACCCTGGGCAAGCAGGGCGGCCTGTTGATCGACGAGCAGTCCGGTCAGGGGGAGTTCGCCGCCGAACACTGTCGTCGTACCGACCGGTCCGGCGGCGTCGACGACCGTGGGGAGCCGTTCGCCGGAGAGGCCGAAGATGCCCAGAGCCGCGGGTGACCAGCCGACCCGGTTCAGGTCGAGCAGCTGGGTACGGCCGGCGGTCGCCGCATCCGTGACGAACGCCCCGGTCAGCCGGTGGACCAGCCAGGAGTCGCTGGTGGTGACGACACCCTCGCGGGTCAGCTCACGGCGGATCCAGGCCATCTTCGGTGCGGCGAAGTACGGGTCGAGCGGAAGCCCGGTGAGTTGTCTCAACTCGTCTTCATGTTCGGCGAGTTCGCTGCAGACCGATTCGGCCCGGCGGTCCTGCCAGACGATGGCGTCGGTGAGCGGCTTTCCGGTTGCCGGGTCCCAGGCGAGCACGGTCTCGCCCTGGTTCGCGAGCCCGACGGCGACCACCGATTCACCTGCCTCGCGCACCGCCTGCCGTCCGGCTTCGACGACCGATCCGAACAGCTCGGCGGGGTCGGCCTCGACCACTCCCCCGGGCCCGTACCGAGGCCGCACCGGGGCCGCACCGGAACCGATCACGCCGCGTTCCGGGCAGATCACCAGCGCCTTGGTGCCGGACGTTCCCTGGTCCACGGCGAGCACCGGGCCTGTCATCGACACTCCTGCTGTGCGGAAGCTCTGCGGCTTGAGCGGAATCGCGATCAACGGTCGCTGACGCACAGACTGGTGCAGACCACCGCGTACGTCAAGCGCCCGCATTCCACACCTTGCGGAATGGCCAAATGATGGTCAACATCCTTCCATCCCATAAGACTTGAGTAAGATCCGCGAATCGGCCGAGAGATCGAGGAAGCGCGCTCTACACTCACCGCCGAGCAACGACTGGACGCCTTCCAGCAGTTCATTTTTCAACAGCCGCTTCACCCCCGCCCTTGAGGATCGATGAGACCAACACCATCCCGCGTGCGCCGATATCGCACGTCCCGGGCCATCCGCTTATGCCCGGATACGCTGCCGTGCACGGGGGCGGGGCGAGTCCATGGCGACCAGTGATTTCCGGCCGGTCTATCACCCGGCCGGGCACGACAACGAATTACGTGCGGCGTTACAGGACCTGCGCACCGGCCGCTGGGTATCCATGCGGAATCTGCTGGAAAGCACCCCGGACTGGACGCTGTGGACCCAGCGCACCCAGGTGCTCGGCGCCGTCGCCGCAGGCTCCGACGCGGTGCAGGCCTGGCGGGCCGAGGAACCCCGGAGTGTCGCGGTTGCCGTGATGCACGCACGGGTCGTGGTGGAGCGTGCCATGCGCGCCCACCGCGAGGGACATCACCAGGCGCAGGAGTTGTGGCGGGAGGCCTGGGAGGCCTGTAGGTCGGCCGCCCACGCCACCCCCGCCGACCCGGTGCCCTGGGTGTGTCTGCTGGCCCTGTCCCAGTTGGACGAGCGGCAGGAACTCCAGGAGCACCGGCTGCATCCGCCGGGGCCCATGCTCTTTCCCGGCCCGTGGGGGCTGCTGGCGGAGGCCGACCGGCGCGATCCCTCCAACCGCGAGGCCTACCACCGGATGCTCCAGTTCGTCTACGCGCGAAAGGCCGGCGGAACCCTCTCCGAGGCGGTCAACTTCGCGCAATGGGCGGCATCTTCGGCGCCCGAAGGATCCGCGCTCCATGTTCTTCCGCTGTACGTGCGGGTGGAGCGCTACCGCCGCGAACACGGTCACGAGAAGGCGCTGGATCTCCACTGGGTCACCGAGGACGCCGAGCGGGACGCCGAACGGGCCCTCCGCCTCTGGTTCCACCGAACGGATCCGGCCAGGCACTCCCTGCTCGACGTCAACCATCTCGCCCACGCCCTGTGGGGTGCCTTGCAATTCGCCGACGCGGCACCGGTGTTCCGGGCACTCGGCCCTTACTACACCACGCTTCCCTGGGCCTGTCGCGCCCCCGACCCCCGCGACCCTTCGGGCGCCGAGGACGTGTATCTGCGCGCCCGGACCCGCTGTCTCGCCGCGGCACCCGAACCGGGCCGGGGACCGCACGACTGACCCCGGCACGGTCTCTCCCCGGCCACAAACCGTCCCCGACCCCTTTCCTTCCCCTTTCCCCTTCCCCTTCACGGAGGCTTCCCCTCATGTCCATATCCGCCTCGACCCAGTCGGGGGCGCAGGCCGCTCCCCAGAAGGACGAGGAGCAGCGGCTGCGCGAACTCGGCTACCAGCCGGTGCTGGCCCGTCGCATGGGCGGCTTCGGCAACTTCGCCATCAGCTTCTCCGTCATCTCGATCCTGTCCGGCTGCATGACCCTGTACGGCTTCGGCATGTCGGCCGGCGGCCCGTCGGTGATGCTGTGGGGCTGGGCCGGCGTCGGCCTGTTCGTCCTCTGCGTCGGCATGGCCCTCGCCGAGGTCACCAGCGCGTACCCGACGTCCGGGGCGCTGTATTACATGGCCGACCGGCTCGGCGGCCGCAAGTGGGGCTGGTACACGGGCTGGTTGAACCTGCTCGGTCTGCTCGGTGCGATCGCGGGTATCGACTACGGTGCCGCGCTGTTCACCGGCGCGCTGATGAACCTGCAGTGGGGCTTCACCCCCACCCCCGGCAAGACCATGATCATTTTCCTCTGCATCCTGCTGCTGCACGCCGTGCTGAACCTCTTCGGGGTCCGTCTGGTCAGCGTGCTCAACTCGATCAGCGTGTGGTGGCACCTGGCCGGCGTCGCCGTGATCGTCGCCGTGCTGGCGATCGTTCCCTCCCACCACCAGTCGCCGTCGTTCGTCTTCACCGAGTTCGTCAATGACACGGGCTGGGAGAACCCGCTCTATGTGGCGGCGATCGGCCTGCTGCTGGCGCAGTACACCTTCTGTGGCTACGACGCCTCCGCCCATCTGTCCGAGGAGACCGCGAACGCCTCGGTGTCGGCGGCCCGCGGCATCGTCCGCGCGATCTGGGTCTCCTGGATCGCCGGTTTCGTGCTGCTCGCCGGCCTGACGTTCGCGATCCAGGACTACGTGGGCACCCAGGAGAGTGCCACCGGTGTGCCTCCGGCCCAGATCCTGATCGACGCGCTCGGCACCTCGGGCGCCACCGCCCTGCTGCTGATCGTGATCGCGGCCCAGCTGTTCTGCGGCAACGCCGAGGTCGCCGCCGCGAGCCGCATGGTGTTCGCGTTCAGCCGCGACAACGCGCTGCCGGGTTCGGCGCTGTGGCGCAAGGTGAGCACCCGCACCCAGACGCCGGTCCCCGCCGTGTGGCTGTCGGTCGCCGTCGCCGGACTGCTGGCGCTGCCGTCGCTGTACTCGGCCACCGCCTACGGTGCGGTGACCGCGATCAACGTCATCGGTATCACGCCCGCCTACGCGATCCCGATCTTCCTGAAGCTGCGCGCCGGGGACCGCTTCGAGCGGGGTCCCTGGCACCTGGGTCGCTGGTCCAAGCCGATCGGCTGGATCGCCGTGGTGTGGGTCGCCATCGTGACCGTACTCTTCCTGCTTCCGCAGTCGTCGCCGGTGACCATCGACTCGATGAACTACGCGTCGGTCGCGCTCGTCGCCGTACTCGTCCTGGCCACCGTCTGGTGGTTCGTCGCGCGCCGTTCCTACAGCACGCCGTCGGCGTACGGGAACGCCCGTGAGCAGGCGGAGATCGCCGCGGACATCGTCTGACACGACGGCTTCCGCGCTCTCTTCAGGTTTCTCCTCGAACCCTCCTGGACCGTCCGGTCCAGGAGGGTCTCGTCATGCCATGGGGTGCGGTCAGCGCAGCGGCAGCTGGAGTCCGCCGAGCGCGGTCGCGCCGAGCACCATTCGCCCGCCGCTGACCGCGGTGGCGCCGCCGAAGGCGGAGATCGGGCGGGCGGCGGCCGAACTGCTGCTGCACCGGCTGACCGGGCCCGCCGGTACGACCGGACCGGTGCGCCGGACGGAGCTGCTGCGCGCGCGGAAGGTGCGCGGTTCGGCCCAGGAGGTCATCTCCCGTCAAGAATTGAGCGTTTGACCGCTTTCATTTTCTTCTGATCGATCTATTGACCGGTACCGATCAGTCGATCAGGATTCCCCGTGTCGTGAATCAGGAGCCGCGGGAGGCACCCATGCCTGGCCGACAGAGCCGTCGATCCGTGCTCGCCACGCTCGCCGCCCTGCCTCTCACAGGCGCGCTCAGCGCCTGCAGCAGCGACGGCGCATCGCAGTCGGGCAGCACGAACAACGCCATCAGCACCGGGCAAAGGGCGCCACGCACATCACCTTCTGGTCCGCTCTGCGCGGCAGCCAGCGGGTCGAGCGTCCACACTCCGCTGCTGCCCGCCACCCTCGGTCTCGTCAGCCGCGAACTGCTCATGTCGATGCACCCCGACGGGGTGCTCATCAACACCTCGCGGGGCGCCGTCATCGACCGCTGGGCCGCGGGCGACGGCTTCGCCCACCCGTACGACCCGAAAGGCCGGCATTCCTCGCATGACCCCTCCTCTTGAACTCCCCTCCGAACACCGCGGCTTGAGCCCGCACACCGGCTACACCCGGGCGCACTGGGAGGCAGCGGCGGACGGGCTCCTGCGGGCGGCCTGGCAGTGGTCCACCCCCGGCAGCGCCCTGCTCGACCTGCCGGGGCGGCCATCGGCCTCCGGGGTGCGCTCGGACGGTCTGGAGGGCTATGCCCGTACGTTCCTCGCCGCCGCGTTCCGGGTCGCGGGCGCGGACGGCAAGGACCCGCACGGCTGGCTCGACCGGTACGCGGACGGTCTCGGGGCCGGTACGCGGACGCCTGGCCGGGACGACCTGGAGTCCTGGCCGCTGATCCTCGACCACCATGTGCAGGGCCAGCCGATGGTCGAGTCCGCCTCGGTCGCCATCGGGCTGCGGCTGACCCGTCCCTGGCTGTGGGACCGGCTGGACGCCGGTGTGCAGGACCGCGCCGAGGAGTGGCTGCGCGGCGCGCTGCGGCACACGCCCTCGCCCAACAACTGGTACCTGTTCCCCCACTCCGTGGCCGCGTTCCTGGAGTCGGTGGGCCGCGGTGACGCCGAGACGTCCCGGGCGAAGGGACGGGCGCTGGACCTGCTGGAGGGCTGGTACCGCGGACAGGGGTGGTACTCCGACGGGGACCACCGCGCCTTCGACCACTACAACGGCTGGGCACTGCACCTCTACCCGATGCTGGACGCGCACCTGTCGGGCGACCCGGAACTGTCCGCGCACTACGGCTCCCGGCTGCGCGAGCACCTGGACAACTACACGCTGCTGTTCGGCGGCGACGGTGCCCCGGTCCACTTCGGGCGTTCGCTGACCTACCGGTTCGCGGCCGGTTCGGCGGTCGCGCTGGGCGCCGTCACCGGGCACACCCCGCTCTCTCCCGGCGCCTCGCGGCGGGTGATCAGCGGATCGCTGCGCTACTTCCTGGACCGCGGCGCCACGGGCACGGACGGGCTGCTGAGCCTGGGCTGGCACGGCCCGCACGAGGCGACGCTGCAGCACTACTCGGGCCCCGCGTCCCCGTACTGGGCGTCCAAGGCGTTCGTCGCGCTGCTCGCCCCGGACGGCCATCCGCTGTGGACGGCGACCGAGGAGCCCGCGCCCAGCGAGGGCCCCGACCGGGTGCTGGCGCTGCCCGCCCCCGGCCTGCTGATCCAGTCCACCCGGACGGACGGCATCGTGCGGCTGCACAACCACGGCAGCGACCATGTCCGGCCGCACGAGGGCGAGTCGGGTGTGCAGGACGACCCGCTGTACAGCCGCTGGTCGTACTCCACGGTGACCGGCCCCACGTCGAGGGTGAACGCTGCGGACAACCACCTGGCCGTCGTCGTCGGCGGAGTACGCAGCAGCCGTCGCAGCATCCACCCGCTGGGCGCGGGAGGGGGCGACGGCTGGGGCTGGGCGGCGTCCTGGCACCGCCCTGTCTTCAGGTCCGGTCCGCCGATGGTGCCGGGGATGCGGGTGGAGAGCGTCACGGTGGTCCGCGGCCGGTACGAGCTGCGGGTGCACCGGGTGCTGGGCGCCCCGGCCGGGGCACGGGTGGAGCAGACGGGCTGGGCGACCGGCCCGGACGACTCCGTACGGTCCGGCCTGCACGGCCTGCACGGCTGGGAGACCCAGGACGAGGTACGGGCTCCGCAGGGCACGGCGTACACCCGGTGGGCGGTGTTGCCGAGGCTGGGCGCGGACGCGGAGGGAACGGTTCTGTTGGTGTCGCTCGCGTCGCTGACGGCGGAGCCGGAGCCGACGGCACTCGCGGTGGCCGTGAGCGGGGTGAACGTGGACGGCGACGCGGTCGAGGTCGGCTGGGCCGACGACGGGTCGACGACCCGTATCGGCTTCGAACCGCTGACGGTCGAGCACCGCTGACCGTACGGTCCGCCGGACGTCCTCCTGGCCGTCCGGCGGACGCCTCCTACGCGTCGACGCGGATCACGACCACCAGCGTGCGCGGACCGTGGACCCCTTCGACCCGCTCCAGCTCGATGTCCGATGTGGCCGACGGCCCGCTGATCAGCGTCGTCGGGCGCTCCGGCACCAACCGCGCGACCGCCTCCGGCACCCCCACCTCGACGGCCGACAGATCGACGACACACACATGGAGGTCGGGGACGAGCGACAGGGCCCGCCGCCCCTGGTCGGGCGAGCCGTCGAGGAAGATCGTGCCGGTCTCGGCGCAGCCGACGGCTGACGCGGTGACCACCGCGTCCAGCGCGTCGAGCCGGGGCGCCGGAATGCCGGCGGAGTCCGGCTGGACGTCACCGTCGTACGCGCCGAGCCACTGCTCGTCGAGTCCGGCGGGCACCCCGATACTCCGCGCACCGAGCCCGTCCAGCACCTCCGCGATCACCTCGGCGGTGCGGGTGGCCGTGCAGGTGTGCACCTGCGCCTTGTAGTCGACGAGCCGGTCGGTGAAGAGTGCGAGTCGCTCGTCGTCGGGGAGCGTGCGGCCGGTCCGGTAGTCGCGCGGGATGGTGGTGTCCGGGGTGGGGGCGAGGGACAGGGCGTCCCGGACCCGGCCGAGCACTGTGGCGCGAGCGGTCGTCACTTCTCCTCCTCCTGCTGGTTCCTGTCGTACTCGTCGGCGGCGGCCCGCATGGTCGCGTCACCCTCGTCCGACGCCAGCCACGACCGGAAGGACTGCTTCGGCGGCGCCGCGGTGTCACGGCTGTCGCTCCATCCGCTGAACGGCGGCGGCAGATGCGAGATCTTCCCGTCCCGCCCGCCGAGCACCCGCCCGAGCCCCGCGGCCTTCTGCGCGGCCGTGAACAGTTTCGGCCGCTTCATCACGCCGGCCGCAGCCTTCATGGCCAGCTTCTCCGCTGTCGTGCCGGACTGTTCGGTGTGCTGGTGGCGCAGCTCGACCAGAAGCGACGGGATGTCGATCTTGACGGGGCAGGCGTCGAAGCAGGCGCCGCAGAGGCTGGAGGCGTACGGCAGGGAGCTGTTGGGGTCGTCCTTGGCGGCGTGCATCCCGGCGAGCTGCGGCGTGAGGACCGCGCCGATCGGTCCGGGGTAGGTCGATCCGTACGCGTGACCGCCGGCCCGTTCGTATACCGGGCAGACGTTGAGACAGGCGGAGCAGCGGATGCAGTTGAGCGCCTCGCGCCCGATCCGGTCGGCCAGCGCGGCGGTCCGTCCGTTGTCGAGGAGGACCAGATGGAAGTCCTGCGGTCCGTCGCCGGGCGTCACACCCGTCCACATCGAGGTGTACGGGTTCATCCGCTCCCCGGTCGATGAGCGCGGCAGCAACTGCAGGAAGACTTCGAGGTCCTGATAGCGCGGCAGCACCTTCTCGATGCCCATGACGGTGATCAGGGTCTCGGGCAGGGTCAGGCACATCCGGCCGTTGCCCTCGGACTCGACGACGGACAGGGTGCCGGTCTCGGCGATCCCGAAGTTGGCACCCGAGACGGCCACCTTCGTCGTCATGAACTTCTCGCGCAGATAGGCGCGGGCCGCGGCGGCGAGATGGGCGGGCACGTTGTCGAGCCGCGGGTCGACGCCAGGGATCTCCTTGAGGAAGATCTGCCGGATCTCGTCGCGGTTGCGGTGGATCGCGGGCACCAGGATGTGTGACGGTCTGTCATGGGCGAGCTGCACGATGAGCTCGGCGAGGTCCGTCTCGTACGGGGTGATGCCGGCCGATTCCAGGTGTTCGTTGAGACCGATCTCCTGGGTGGCCATCGACTTGACCTTGATGACCTCCGTGGATCCGGTCGCCCGGACGAGCCGGGTGACGATCTCGTTGGCCTCGACGCCGTCGCGCGCCCAGTGGACGGTGCCACCACGCTCGGTGACCTTCTGCTCCAGCTGCTCCAGGAGCTCGGGGAGCCGGTTCATGGTGTCGGTCTTGATGGCCGATCCGGCGTCGCGCAACTGCTCCCAGTCGGGGAGTTCGCCGGTGACGTTCAGGCGCTTGGCGCGGATCGTGCGGGTGGCCTTGCCCAGGTTGCGGCGCAGTTGTTCGTTGCGGAGCTCGTCGTGGGCGGCCGCGGGAAACGTCCGGTCGCCGCGCAGATTTCCGGTCCCGTACGGGGAGCGGGGCGGGGTGGCGGGCATGCCGAGGAAGGTGCTGCTCATCGGACGGCCTCCGTCAGGACGTACGGCGAGGTGCGGGTGGAGGAGAGGATCTGCGCGAGGTGCAGGGTGCGCGTGCCCGACTTGATACGGGAGAGTCCGCCGCCGATGTGCATCAGGCAGGACGAGTCCCCGGCGGTGCACACGGCCGCTTCCGTGGTGGCGATGGCGCGCATCTTGTCCTGGAGCATCGCGGTCGACGTCTCCGCGTTCTTCACGGCGAAGGTACCGCCGAACCCGCAGCAGGAGTCGGCCTCGGGGAGCTCGACGAGGTCGATGGAGTCGACGGCGCGCAGCAGCTTCAGCGGCTTCTCGCCGACGCGGAGCATCCGCAGGGAGTGGCAGGTGGGGTGGTAGGTGACGCGGTGCGGGAAGTACGCGCCGACCTCGGTGACGTCCAGGACGTCGACGAGGAACTCCGAAAGCTCGTACGTCTTGGCCTTGACCGTGGCGACGCCCGCGCGCAACGCCGCGTCGCCGTACCGCTCGGCCACGATCTCGTGCTGGTGGCGGACCGATCCGGCGCAGGATCCCGAGGGCATGACGACGGCGTCGATGGACGGGTCGCCGAACTGCTCGGCGAAGTTCCGCACCAGCGGGACGGGCTCGCGCTGGTAGCCGGTGTTGACGTGCATCTGGCCGCAGCAGGTCTGCTCCGGCGGGAACACCACCTCATGTCCCAGCCGGGCGAGCAGGACCGCGGTGGATTTCACCGCCTCGGGGAAGAGCGTGTCTCCCAGACAGGTGGCGAAGAGTCCGATGCGCATGGAGCCTCTCCGATCGATTCTCTGGCCTTTATATGGTCGGACCATACTAGCCTCGGTCCGGAAGAGGAAGGGAAGGACACGCGCGAGGGGGCGGTGCGCCTGCGCACCGCCCCCTCGTCGCCCGGCACCCTGCGGGCTATTCCTTCTCGTCCACCAGCGTGCCGTGCAGGCTGCGGATGTGCCGCTCGACCAGATCGGCCGCCTTCGCACCCTTGCCCGCGCGCACCAGCCGCAGCAGTTCGGCGTGCTGTGCGTTGAGCCCGCCCGCCGTGGCCGGCCAGTCCTCGGCCGCCTCCAGTGCCCGCAGAATCAGCGGACGTACGGACTCGCGCACGGCGGAGGTGAGGGTGGAGGTCAGCTCGTTGCCGGAGCTGCGGGCGATCTGCACGTGGAACCGGGTGTCCAGGTCGTTGAACTCAAAGACTCCGACATCCGGCTCCCCCATCCGTACGAGCAGGCGCTCTGCCTCGTCCAGGTCCTCGGCGGAGGCGTGGGTGGCCGCCGCTTCGAAGCTGGACCGTTCGAGCACGACGCGCGCCTCGAGGACGTCCTCCAGGCTGTAGCTGCCGAGGGCGAAATGGAGCCGCAGCAACCGGCCGAGTGCGTCGTCGGGGTTGCGTACGATCCGCGCCCCCGCGTCCGGGCCGCGCCCGGGCTGGGCGACGAGCACCCCGATCGTCTCCAGCACCCGCAGCGCCTCACGCAGGGCGGATCGGCTGACTCCGAGCACCGGTGCGAGTTCACGCTCGGGCGGCAGACGGTCCCCCGCCTTGAGCTCTCCCGCGAACACCCGCTCCTCGATGCTCTGGAGCACGAGCTCATGCGTACGGGACTGCCGTACGGGTTGCCACTCGACGGGCACCGTTCACCCCCTGCCTCGAATTTCCTCCCACTATGTCACACACGCCATGTGGTCGGACCAAAGATTCGGCGCACCGTAGCTGCCCCCGTTGCCTCCCGCAGCACACGGAACGCGGACGTCCTCGGCTGCGCGACGCCCGGTGCGTTCACGACGATGTTCCGCCGGACGCCGGGATCGACCCCTTCGGCACGCTTCGCCGACGGGGAGGGAGCCCCGCTCGGCAGGTAAGGCCTCAGTAGGTGAACGAGCCGTGGCGGCCCGCACCACCGCCGAACCGGTCGGCGCCGGCCTGCGTCTCCCCCGCGGCCAGCGGGACCATCCCGTGCCGGTACTCGGCCGCCAGGGCGTCCGGCTCGCTCAGGCCGTGCTGCTCACGCACGGAGAGCCGGTCATGGCGCAGGCAGAGCTGCGGGAACGCGGCGATCTCCCTGGCGAGTTGTTCCGCCGCACGGCGGGCCTCTCCGGTCGGGACGAGCCGGTTGGCGAGCCCGATGTCGTACGCCTCGGCCGCCGCGACAGGGCGCCCGGTGAGGATCATGTCCATGGCGCGGCTCTCCCCGATCAGGCGCGGCAGGCGCACCGTACCGCCGTCCACCAGCGGCACGCCCCAGCGGCGGCAGAACACCCCGGGGCGCGCCGGCCGGCGACTGATCCGTCCCCCTGGCACCCACCGACCGGCCCGGCCCCCTCCCCCGGGCCACGGCCCGCCGGGCACCGCGCGCTCGAGGAGTCAGGCACCACCCCGGTCCCTATCATGGGCAGGGAGAGGCCTGGGACGAGGTGGTGCCGGTGCGCGTAACCAAGGTTTCCGGGGGCCTCGACGCAGGGGCGGGAGACTCACTGCCGGGTGCGTGCACGGCCATCGCATATGTGGCGGGCAACGGCGCGATCTCCCTGTGGAGCCCGCAGGCGGAAGCACTTCTCGGATACCCCGCGGACGACGTCTGCGGAAAGCCGGCGGTGGATCTGCTGACCACCCGGAAGGACCGGGAAGCGGCGGTGGCTGCCCGGGTACGGCATAAAGCCGGGCAGAGCTGGGACGGCGTACTGGGCATGAGGCACCGCGACGGGCACGAGGTGTCGGTAGCGGTGCGTGTGCGGCCCGTGCTCAGCAGGGAGGGCCAGGCCGGCTGGTCCGTCAGCGCCGCCGACGCGCGCGAGGTGGAACGCGAGGAGGTCAATCGCGCGATCCTGGAGGCGCTCTTCAGCCAGTCCCCGATCCCAGTGACCGTCACGGACACCGAGCTGCGGTACCTGTGGGTGAATGCCGCGACGGAGCGCGCGACCGCCCTGCCCGCCGAGTGGCTCATCGGCCGGCGCATCGGCGATGAATCACCGGACTCGCCCCCGACGATCGACCGGGTCCTGAGGCGGGTGCGGGACACCGGCGAGCCGGTGGTCGACTTCAAGCTGCACATCCGCCTGGCATCCGACCCGGACCGCGAGCACGTGTTTTCCACCTCCTCCTCCCGGCTGACCGACCCGGCCGGCCGGGTCCTGGGGATGTGCCAGATGTACATCGACGTCACCGACGGCTATCAGGCCCAGCAACGGCTGGCGCTGCTGACCGAGGCCGGCGTGCGCATCGGCACCACACTGGACGTGATGCGCACGGCGCAGGAACTGGCTGACGCCGCCGTTCCCGGCCTCGCGGACTTCGTCGCCATCGACCTGCTGGAGGCGACAGTGCGGGGCGAGGAACCGGCCCCCGGGCCGGTGGCCGGGGAGGTGCAGACCCGCCGATCAGGACTCCGTTCCGTACGCGAGCACGCCCCGGAGGCCGTGTTCGTGGCGGGCGAGACGGTGGCGTTCCACCCGGGCACGCCACAGGTCCGGAGCCTGGCCACCGGGCAATCGGTACTGGTGCGGAGCCTGGACGCGGACGAGTGGTTCGCTCACGACATCCGGCGGGCCGAGAAGATCCGCGAGTTCCATTTCCACTCGTACATGACAGTGCCGCTGCGGGCCCGCGGCATCACGCTGGGTGTGGCCACCTTCGGCCGCCACCAGGATCCGCGACCCTACGACGAAGGGGACCTGTTCCTCGCCGAGGACTTTTCGTCCCGCGCCGCGGTATGCATCGACAACGCCCGCCGCTACACCCGCGAGCACAACACCGCCCTGGCCCTGCAGCGAAGCCTGCTGCCGCAGGATCTGCCCGATTTCCCCGCCGTCGAGACCGCCCACCGGTATCTGCCCGCTGCCGCCCATGCCGGAGCGGGCGGGGACTGGTTCGACGTCCTGCCCCTGTCGGGATCCCGTGTCGCCCTGGTCGTCGGAGATGTCACCGGCCACGGCCTGCACGCGGCGGCCATCATGGGACGGCTGCGCACCGCTGTCCATACACTGGCCGGCCTCGACCTCCCTCCCGACGAGGTCCTCACCCAGCTCGACGACCTCGTCATCCGTCTCACCGAGGAGGATCCCGACTGCGAGGGCGCCACGTGTCTGTACGCCGTCTACGACCCCATCTCCCGCATCTGCACCTTCGCGCGCGCCGGCCATCCCCCACCCGTCCTGGTGCAGCCCGATGGTGCGGTGGAGGTCCTCGACGACATCCCGCCCAACCTGCCCCTGGGGCTGGGCGGTCTCCCCTTCGAAACCGCTGAACGCCGTCTCGCGGACAGCTCTGTCCTCGCGCTCTACACCGACGGCCTCATCGAACCACCGGGCTGGGACGTCGACGCCGGACTCGAGCGGCTGTCCCGCACCATGGCCGGCCCCACCCGACCGCTCGAACAGCTCTGCGATGCCGTAGTGGCCCCCCTGCTGCCGGAGCACCGATCCGATGACGCTGCCCTGCTCCTTGCCCGCACCCGCGTACTGGAAGCAGGCCGGGTCGCCTCCTGGGAGCTGCCGGTCGACCCCGCGCAGGTCGCCCACGCCCGCGCTCTCACCACCCGTCAGCTCGCCACCTGGGGCCTGGAACCACTCACCTTCAGCACCGAGCTGATGGTCAGTGAGCTGCTCACCAACGCCATCCGGCACGCGCGCGGCCCCATCGCCCTGCGTCTCATCCACGCCACGGCCCTCATCTGCGAAGTCTCCGACGGCAGCCTCAACGCCCCGCATCTGCGCCGCGCGCGCACCGGCGACGAGGGCGGCCGCGGTCTGTTCCTCGTGGCCCAGCTCGCGTCCCGTTGGGGCGCCCGCTACGACCGCGACGGCAAGACCATCTGGGCCGAGCAAGTTCTTTCTCCTGTCGGAGCACCGATTCCGGCGATGTGACGCTCAAACAGAAGCCCCCCGTAACACGGACCGCGCATCGGCACCCCGGACGAACCCACCGAGTGGTTGCCGCGCAGTCCGCCGCCAATGACCGGGTGGACGTATTCCTGGCGGCCCGAGCCGCCGGCGCACGCGTGACGCACGTGGCGGCAACCGGTCGGCTGCCGAAAGCAGCGTCGCCGCGCCGATCACCTGCGTGAGTGAGGGACCGAACATCGCGAGGGCAGAGAGCAGTGGCGAGCCGGTCGCCGTGTAGACCTGGGTTCCCAGGGCCGGCCCGCTCACCGTCTGGGCCGCCACCTGCCCGGTGGACGACAGGAAGAGCGGCGTGAACTCCGGTGTCCGGAAGAGTTCCCGATAGGTACGCATGACCGGAGTCTCAGTGGCGCCGATGCCGGGACGTTACTGTTTCGCAGGGAGGCGAAACATGAGCTGGTGGCAGGTCAACGCGGACACGCTTGCGAAATGCCGCTTCGTCGTCTCGCCGCTGGCCGAGGCCACCGCGAGCCTCAAAGCACTGGAGCGCGGAACGGCCGCGTATCCGGACGAGCGGATATGGCTCGACGCCCATCTGCCCGCGTACCGGACACGGCAAGCCGACGACCCGCTCACCGCACTGCTTGTCCGGGCCGCTCTGGGGCGCACCTGGAACGCGACCTTCCTCACCCCCACACCGACAGGCGAGGGCGAGCAGGCATTCGAAGACGAACTGAGGCGGATACGCGAAACGCCGCCCGCGACCGCCCGCACCGACCTGACGGTCTCCTCGGGCGGACCGCTCCCGGACCGACTGTGCCGCTCGGATCTTCCGGATCGCGCAGCGGATCTCTTGGAATGGGTATGGACGCAGACGGTACTGCCCTACTGGCCGCGTCGTCGACGGATCATCGAGGCGGACGTCATCGGGCGCACGATGCAGCTGAGCCAGGGCGGTTGGATCACAGCCCTGGAGGACATGCGCACGGGAATGCGCTGGCTCGGCGAGAACCGCTTGCAGATCACTGCGCATGATTCTCCACCGCGAGAGCTCTCCGGGGCGCACTTGATGTTCGTGCCCGTCACGCCGCGCCAGAGCTGGGTCTCATGGGAGTCCCACCGGTACGCCGTGGTGTACCCGTGCTCGGGCGCCCTGGCCGACACCGGCCGAGCTCCGGTGCCCGAGGCGCTGCGCGCGCTGCTCGGGTCGGCGCGGGCGAGCGTCCTCGTGCTTCTCGACACTCCGAAGAGCACGACCCAGCTCGTGGCGTTGACCGGCCAGGGCCTGGGATCGGTGGGCCGTCATCTGAAGATCCTTCTTGGCGCTCACCTTGTGCGGCGCAGACGTGCCGGACGGTCCGTGCTCTACTACCGAACGGCCGTCGGGGAGGCCCTGTTGGAAGTCCAGGAATCCGGATGACGACTCATCCGGAAACCCGTTGTCCGGTAGGTCGCCGCGTGACGGCAATCAGGGCTGGTGAAGAGCCGACGCCGGCAGCACCCGGGAGGGACCGGCTCCCGTGGTCACCGGTCGTCGGCCTCCGCATCGCGTAGGGGGCGCAGGCCGCCGGACAGGTCGGAACCACCCAAAGCACCGGGTCCCGCCTCAGCCTCGCACTGGATTCGAGGCGTCGAGCCCCGCAAAGGTCGCCGCGATGGCGGGGAGGATCTCGCCTGAGAGGTGCCTTGCCGGTCGGGCGTGGTGAAAGCGCGGGAAATCCCGTCAGCTGAACGGAGCCGGGTCGCGAGCTGATCAGCAAGGCAGAGGGCCACGCCGGTGGCCGGTTCTCTGGTACTACGGATGCATGGGGATTGAACGGTTCATCGGCATCGACCTCGCCTGGGCGCAGGGCGGAGCCCGTAGCAAGCCCAATGAAACAGGCGTGGCCGCTATCGACAGGTGCGGCGTCGTGATCAAATGCGGCTGGACCCGCGGTCTCGAAGAGACGATGTCATGGCTGGCCAAGACAGCCGACGACCGCTCGACCCTGGCATTCTTCGACGCACCGCTGGTCGTCGACAACCCGGTTGGCCAGCGGCCGTGCGAGCGGGAGGTCGGCCGGCGGTACGGCCGTTGGAAGGTGAGCGCGAACAGCACCAACCAGAGTTCTCCTCGACAGGCCGGAGTGCTGCTGCGGGAATGGCTGCAGGATTCCGGCTGGGCCTACGACGACGGCAGGAGCGGGCCGCCGACCGGCGGTCGCGTCTTCTCCGAGTGCTATCCGTACACGACCTTGGTCGGAGCCGCCGAGCTGGGCTACGACCAGGAACGCCCCACGTACAAGCGCCGACCGGCACGAGTTCCGACGGCACAGTGGCGAGCGGTACGGGCGGCGGAGTGCGACAGGCTGATCGCGCACATGGCGGGCCTGGCCACCACCGATCCGCCCCTCCTGCTCTCCTCCCACCCGATCTCCCGTCAACTGCTCTCTGAGCCCTCACCTCAGAAGGCGGCTGACTACAAGCATCGGGAAGACCTCATCGACGCGCTGCTCTGTTCGTGGACGGCCGCACTGTGGTCCCGACACGGACTGGCGCGCTGCCAAGTACTTGGAGCGGATAACCCCCTACCCCCCGGACAGGCTCCTACCATCATCGCGCCTGCCCGCCCCGAGCAGCGACGTGGCCGCGAGGCGCGCTGAACCGAAGAACTCAGCGGCTCACCGCGCCGTCGCCAGCTGTGTCTCGGTGCTCAGTGCCGCCCTCCCTCTCACGTGCCACGTGTGAACAAGCGCCCGATCAACTCGGGGTACGGGAGGCATGCCGGCGATCCGGCACGCTTCCCGATTGCTGTAGCCCTGCTGCATGAGCCGGGAGTATGCCTCCCGCTCCCGACTCAGCTTTCCGGGCCCTTGAGGGGTTCGGTCCCGCCGGATCTCGAAGTCCATTGCCACCCCTGAACCGGAGTGTTGTGACAGCCACTAGAACCCAAGGTCGACGGCCCGGCCTCTTGCGTGCGGACTGCCCTTACTTCGTCACGGCCTTCAGCGCGTTCACGATCCCCGCCCCGTAGAACCCGTTGTGGTTCTTGGACCCCTTGCACACGGCGTCGATCTTGCCGTCGGAGTTGATGTCGTACGGATCCGTGCACGGCGTGGCGTCGGCCTCGGAGTACAGCAGGGCCTTCACCTGGCCGGGGGTGGCGTGCGGGTGCGTCGACTTGATGAGGGCGGCCACCCCCGCGACGTGCGGGGATGCCATCGACGTGCCCATCTTGAAGCCCCACGTGCCGCCGGGCAACGTGCCGAGGATCCGACCATCGGTGGCCGGCGCGGCCGGGGGCTGGTAGAGGGGGGAGTCGCCGCCGGGCGCGGCGACGTCTATGACGTTGAGGCCGTAGTTGGAGAACGACGACTTGATGCCCTTCGCACCGGTCGCGGAAACGGTCACCACACCGGGCAGCTGGGTCGGTATGTCCAAGCACTTGTGCGGGTCGATCACCCGGTCGCGCGGCGTGCCGTCGTTCGGGGAGGCGGGGTCGGTGATGGAGCGCGCGTCCAGGTCGTGACTCTCGTTGCCCGCGGCCGCGACGTTGATCGTGCCCTTGTGCTCCGCGTACTGAGTGGCCCGGGTGGTGGCGTCGACGAGCGCCTTCTGGTCGGCGTCGTCGAGGCAGTTGAAGTTCCAGGGGTCGGTGTAATAGCTGTTGTTGGTGACGTCCACGTGGTGCTCGGCCGCCCAGACGAAGCCGCAGACCACGGCCTCGGTGTAGATGTAGTCCTCCGGGTTGGACACCTTGATGCCGGCGACCTGCACACCGGGCGCGACGCCGGTCATGCCGATGCCGTTCTTGGCGGCCGCGATCTCACCCGCGACATGCGTGCCGTGGGCGCTCTGCGACGACCCGCCCGGCCGCCAAGCCCCGTCGGTGGTGTCCGGCTTGCCCGACACGCAGTTGACGGACGCGTCGCGGTTGAAGTTTGGGGCGAGGTCGGGGTGGGTGTCGTCGACGCCGGTGTCGATGACGGCGACCGTGACGTCGCGGCTGCCGAGCGTCTTCTCGTGCGCCTTGTCCGCCTTGATGGCGGGCAAGTCCCACTGCAACGACTCCAGCGGGTCCTGGCCGTCGGCCGCCTGGGCGCTCGCGACCTCCTCGGCGCTGAGCACCCTCGGCGTGCCGACGTCGGTCGCCGACTGCACGGCAAGGGGCGCGGTGCGGGTGGCTCCGGCCGACTGCACGCCCGGAACCTTGCGGATGGCCCGGGCGAAGTCGGGGTTCGAGGAGTGGACGACGATCACGCCGATCTGGCCGTACGCGATGACGATCGTGCCGCCCGCGTCCGCGATGGCCTTCTTCACCATCGTGGACGGGCCTTGTCCTGTGGCGACGTTGACGATGTAGCTGAGGGAGGTCGCGTCGGCCGTCGTGGCCGTCGGGGCCGGCTCGGCCGCCGACGCCGTGACGTTGGGCAGGAAGGTGAGGGCGGTCGCCATGACCATCCCCAGCGGCAGGGCAACAAGACGACGGGAGCGCGTGCGGGGCGGTGTCATAGAGGTCTCCAGTTGGTTCGCGGTACGGGTGGTATGACGCGTGCGGAGGCTCAACGAGTTGATCGGCGGGGATACTTGACCGCCCGCACAGCACCCTCTGCTCACCTCAGCATGCTGCGCGCCCCGCGCTCCCTGCCAAGCCCGATCGTGGTCGCCCGCTGACGCGGTCAAGCACGCCGGTCCCCGACTGGTCCCCAAACATGATCAAGGGGCCGTTTCGGATACCTCCGAAACGGCCCCTGACCTGAGACTCTTCCGAGTGGGGACGACAGGATTTGAACCTGCGACCCCTTGACCCCCAACAATGCGCGTGGACTGGTTTGAAGACTTGTCACGCCGTTACGCGCCCCAGGCCGCGGTCATTGCCGATTCGCGAACGTTGAGGCCCCTACCCGCTCCGCAAGAGCTTGCTGATCCTGACGTTGACAGCGTCCACGATCAAGACCGGATAGACGCGGTCGACGGGACAGTCCGCCGTTGATCAGCCACTCCCCTCCTACGGGAGGTACGGTCCCCGCCGAAGCCAGTCCACCGCCTGGGCGGCGGCGAACCCGATGAAGGCGTCACGCTCGGGAACTCTCGATCGGGCGTCGACTGCCCTGGTGAAGACACCGACTGCGTACCGGCCGCCGTCCGGGTACTCCACCACGCCGATCTCATTGCGCAGCGAGGGCAGCGTTCCGGTCTTGCCGCTGATCCTGACGTCGTCGTCCGCGAAGCCGGAGCGCAGCCGGTGCGGCCATACCTGCAGTTCCAGCCAGCGCCGGACGTCGGCGCACGCCGCCGCGGGCGCTGCTTCGTCACGCCAGATCAGGCCCAGCAACCGGGTGCTTTCCGCGGCGGTGGTCCGGCAGGTCTCTTCGGGTGTCAACGCACGCAGCTTGGCGAGTTGTTCGGCCGGCAACGCAGCCAGGATCCGTTCGTCGTCCTGGTAGTCGATCCCGATGTCCTCGCCGATCGTGCGCAACAGCTCCCCGCAGTCGTGGGGGACGGCCGTGTGCGGGAGGTCGAGCCGCCGCAGCGTCTTGGCGACCGCGGCCTTTCCCACCTTTCCGAGGATCAGGTCTGTGGCGACGTTGTCGCTGATGCCGATCATCAGGACGGCCAGGTCGTACCAGGACATCGTGACGTCGTGGCGGAACGTCGCAAGGCCGTACGGGCTGGCGGTCGGATGTCCCGGTGCCACCACGATCCGCTCGGCGAGGTCGAATTCACCGTCGGCAGCCTGCCGGGCAAGTTCCACTGCCACGGGAACCTTGAACACGGACGCGGTGACCACCGGCTCCTCGGCGTCGATGCCCATCTGTCGCGGGCCGTCCAGATCGGCCGCGTGCAGCCAGACGCGGACGCCGACTTCCGCCGCTCGGGCGGTGATGATCGCGACCAGTTCCGATTCGGTGAGCATGGGGGACCCCTTCTGTCTGTCCGGTGTGGAAGTTCTGTCCGGACTGGATCTGTTCGCTGGTGCGCCGACCGACTACTTGGTGCCGCTCGACGGGAAGTTGAACTGTTCGGCGCGCTGTGGGACCCAGAACGCGAGCACCGCGGTGAGCAGCGTGGTGCCGATCAGGAAGCCGAACGCCGCTGTGTAGGAGAACGCGTCTGCCAGCCAGCCCATCGCCAGCGGCGCGATCACGCCGGCGACCTGGCCGCCGAAGTTCGTCATCCCGGCACCGAGACCGGCCACCGCCGTGGGAAGCACCCGCAGCGGAAGGCCGAAGACGCACATCGTCGCCATCCCGAACACTCCGACGGCCAACGTCTCGTAGACCGTGAATGTCGCTGCGCTGCCCGCCGACACCATCAGGGCGAGCAGGACCGAGGTCACCGTCGCGATGGACACCAGGTACCACCTGGCCTTGTCGTGGAAGTACCGATCGAACAGCCAGCCGCCGAAGATGGTCGTCGCGAAGCCCACCAGACTCGGGATCGCCGACAGCACCCCGGTCGCGTTCAGCGACAGGTGTCTGGCTTCGAGCAGGTAGCTGGGCACCCAGGTGACCAGGCCGTAACTGAGCATGTTCATCGCGCAGAACAGCACCGCGAACTTCCACACGGCCGGGGACTTCAGCACTTGCGCACGCGAGACTTCGGGCGTCGCCATTGCCGTTTGCGGGAGCCGGCTGAGCCGGTCCGGCAACGCCTTGGGCAGGAGCGCCCACAGCCCGATGCCGATGGCGGCGCCACAACCCGCCATCCAGAGGAAGGTGTGTCTCCAGCCGATGGCTGTCAGTAGTGGGGCGACGAGCAGAGGGGCAAGGCCGGCGATCCCACTGGCGGACAACATCACGCTGGTGGCGGTCCCCCGTCTCTCCGGTGTCGTCCGTTCCGCGATGGCTTTGAACGACGCCGCCGGGAAGGCCCCCTGACAAGCACCGAACAGGCCACGGAACAGCAGGAGCAGACCGAAGGTGCCGGCCATCCCGGTCAAAGCGGTGAACAGCGACCACAGCACGAGCGTGATCAGCATCGGATGGCGGGAGCCATACCGATCGGCCAGGTAGCCGGCCGGTATCTGACAGATCATGTAGACCAGCGCGAAGACGGTTACCAGCGAGCCCTGCGCGGTCTTGCCGAGATGGAACTCCTCTCCAATCGATGGAAGAGCCATGCTGATGGAGAAACGGTCGATGTAGTCGATCGACCAGGCGCACAGCATGACAACCATCGTGATCGTTGCTGTCCGGTTGACCCGTTCAGGTGTCCAGGTGTCCTCGGTGACCACCGCGGTCATGGCTACCTCCGTCCGCTGCGTCGGGGTTGATGGCCCATCCTGGACATCAGGCGATGGAGCGGGTTCGTGGAGTTCCACAAACCTTCAGGTGAGGTTCGGGCGGTGCGGACGAACGTTGACTCGATGCGGTGTCCGGCTTCTGCTCATGGTGCCGGTTGGGTGGAGCCGGAGTTGCAGCATCGCCGCGAACCGCTCGCCAGGGTCGTCGAGGTTGATCTCACCGACCTCTGCGACCCGTCGCAGTCGGTACCGGAAGGTGTTGGGGTGCACATATGCCGCGGCGGACGCGGCGGCCACGTCGCCGAAGGCGTCCAGCCAATGCCTCAGCGTGTCGACGAGTTGCGACTGATGCCGGGCGTCGTAGTCGAGCAGGCGGGCGACGGGCCCGGTCGCCACGGCCCCGCGCGCGGCGGCCAGATCGGCGAGGTCCAGCATGAGCGCCTCGACGTGGACGTCCTCCGCTGTGGCCACCCGCCGGGCGCCCCCGTTGGTGAGCAGCACCCGCAGCGCCCGGTCCGCGCCGTCGCGCGAGCGGCTGAGTCCGGAGCCGTCGAGTGCGGGCGGGCCGATGCCGATCGCCGCGTCCGCGCGCTGCCCGATGCGCTCCAGGAAGGTCGACGCGACGCGGATCGACCGCTCCTGGCAGTCCGCCTGGACTCCCGGCATCGGCACGATGCCGTAGGCCACGTCGCCCACCAGCGCCACGGCCGAGCGCGCCTGGACCGCACTCAGGTGCATGGCCAGCGCGTCCGCGACCCGCTGACGATCCACGACCCGGCGCAGACCGTCCTCCGTCGACGGCTCGGCGTCCGGACCGCCGAACAGACCCAGTGCCAGCACGATCGCGGGCTGCCCCACCAGCCCGAGCCGCGCAATCGCCTCCGTTGCCCCCGCGCCGCCTTCGAGCGCGGTGCTCACCAGGTCGGCACGCAGGCGGCGTTCGACATCGGCGCCCGCACGCAGACGCAGCATGTGGAGTGCGACGAGCTTGCCCGCGTCGATCAGCGCCTGCGTCCGCTCTTTGGACAAGGGCCCGGGCACCGCCGCCCAGATCGAGCCAAGGATCTCGTCGCCGGCCCGCACAGCCAGCGCCACCCGGGGAACGGTCATCGTCTCGTCGTGAAGCGGATCGACGTACACGGGCTCATGGCCGCGATGGAGACGCTCGAAGACACCGTTGCGCGCCAGGTCGAGCGTGAACCGTTCCGGTACCTGGCGGCCCAGGATCGTCTCCACTCGGGACTGGTCGGCCTCGTCCTGGCGGCCGGAGAAGGCGAGCACCCGTGAGCTGCGGTCCTCGATGGTGACTGGTGCGTCCAGCAGCGCGGCCACGGCGTTGGCCAACGCGAACAGGTCGCCCGACGGCATGCCGCCCAGCGTCTGCGGTGAGATGTCGCCGATGTCTCCCTCGACGAGCAGGGTGCGGAGCATGGCGGCCACCTGCGCCCACGAGGCGCCTCGGGTGAGTCCGAGCAGTGCGACGCCGGACTCGTCGGCGGCCCGCCGGATTTCCGCGGTCACGGTGAAGGGTGACCGGACGACGAGCGCCGCAGCGCCCTTGCGGCCGAGTTCGTACAGGAGGCGGACCACGTCGTCCGGTTCGTGGACGCCCACCCCCAGGACGACGGTCTGGGCGAAGAACTGGGCCTCGTCGAGCGGGTCGTGGATGACTACGCCGCTCAGTTGCCGGCGCGTGCCCCCGCCGCCGGCGATCGACTCCAGCAACACGTCCCCGAGGTCTTCGAGAACGCGTGCCAGGCTTGTGTATGAGTTGCCAGACGTCGGTGTCAGCACCTCCCAAAGGTAACTCCGGTCACACCGGAACCTGTTGGTCCGATCCGACCGGATTTCACGGCGAGTTCGTCGCGTGCTACGAACCGAGCCACACCGTCGAGGTGGTGACCTCCGCCAGCAGGTCGGGAATCGGGGTGACACCGAGGCCCGGCCCCTGGGGCACGGACAGGTGTCCGTCCTTCAGGACGAACGGTTCCGTGATGTCGGTCCGGTAGAACCGGTCCGACGCCGAGGTGTCGCCGGGCAGGGTGAACCCCGGCAGCGAGGCGAGCGCGACGTTGGCCGCCCTCCCGAGCCCGGTCTCGATCATGCCACCGCACCACACGGGGATCCCGTGGGCGGCGCAGACGTCGTGCACCCGCCGTGCCTCGAGGTAACCACCGACCCGGCCGGGTTTGATGTTCACGATGCGACAGGCACCCAGCGTGATCGCGTCGGCAGCGGAACGGGCGGACACGATCGACTCGTCGAGGCAGATCGGCGTGCGGATGCGACGGGCCAGCTCGGCGTGGCCCAGGAGGTCCTCCTCGTCCAGGGGCTGCTCGATGAGGAGGAGCTCGAAGGGGTCCAGACGGGCGAGCTGGGACACGTCGGACAGCGTGTACGCCGTGTTGGCGTCGACCTGCAGCAGCACATCGTCGCCGAAGCGCTCCCTCACCGCTCGCACCGGCTCGACGTCCCAGCCGGGTTCGATCTTCAGCTTGATCCGCACGTAGCCGGCGTCGAGATAACCGCCTACGACGTCCAGGAGTTGTGGGACGGAGTCCATGATGCCCACCGAAACCCCGCAGGGCACGGAGTCCCGGGTGGACCCGAGCGCGGTGGCGAAGGACAGGTCGTGTGCTCGGAGTTCAGCGTCGAGCACGGCCATTTCAAGTGCGGCCTTCGCCATCCGATGACCCTTGAACCTGGCCAGGCGGGGCGCGACCAGGCTCCCGGTGACCTCGCCCTCCATCAGGGCCGGGACCAGGAAGTTCTGCAGCACGTGCTCAGCCCCGTCGACGTACTCCGAGGAGTAGAGCGGCTCCCCCATGGTGACGCACTCGCCCCAACCCTCGCCATTCGGTGTCACGACTCGTATGAGCAGCAGTTCCCGTACGTTCTGCGTACCGAACGACGTCCGGAACGGCGCCACCAAAGGCATCTGGACACGCAGAAGTTCCACACCACTGGGCTTCACGACGACTTCTCCCTCGAGACCACGTACCAGCCGGCACGATCGAATCCGATGACCCTGGCTTCCTCCGCCATCAGGCCTCCCAACACCTCACGCAGCGCGACGCGCCACGCCTGGCCCTTGTCCGGGTCCGTGCGCCGCAGTGTCTCGATGTCGGGCGGCACGGCGACGAGCACGACCGGCCCGTCGGCCACTGCGGTCAGCACCCCCCCGTCAGGGGCGACCGACAGGGCAGGAGCCGCACCGCGCCCTCGCAGCGCGTCGACTTCGACTCGGGCAGCCTCGCCGAGCGAAGCGGCGGACGCCGCCGGGCCGAAAAGCTCCCAACGGACCATCAGCCGGTCCGTGTCACCGGCGCCGTTGATGCCGTCGCGCATCGGCCCGTAGAAGTCGGGCAGGTAGCGCGCCGGGCCGGCGCCGAGTTTGGCCAGGTTGAAATACGCGTTCCGCCGCACCAGGGGATCGAATGTCCAAGTGATCAGCGAGACGTCCTGGCGCAACGCCCAGGCGCGCTGGTGCAGTTTGAGGGCGAATCCGATCCCCCGCCCGAGCCCTCGCGGTGCCACGCCGGCGATGTGGCTGTGCAGGCTCGCCTTGGCCGGGCTGCCGAAGAAGCCGAGGCAGGCTCCCAGCAGCTCCTCCCCTTCGTACGCGCCCGCGACATAGTTCCCCGCGGCGGCCATCGCCCGCAGCAGCTCTGTCGTCACCGGTTGGGCACCGGCACCCGGCTGCCAGATCGATGCGAAGAGCCGGCAGACCTCGGTCAGGTCGGACACCTCGGTCAGGTCCCGGATTTCCACACGTGAGGCGGCGGCAGCAGCGGCCGCGGCGGCCAGCGCAGCTGCGCTCACGGCCGGGGAAACCAGGCCTGACTCATATGCCGCAAGATCTGTCACGGGACTTTCCTTTCCGGGCTTACCGGGTGGGTCACCGTGGTGCCGCACCAGGGTTGCCCGCCACGTTCGTCGTAGCGCACAGAGTTCATTTCGCCAGCACGGCGTCGATCAGGGCGGTGAGCAGGGCGGTGCGCCGTGGCAGTTCGGCGACGACGACGTGTTCGTCGTCCGCGTGCGCACCGCCGCCCACGCCGCCGAGGCCGTCGAGGGTGGGGATCCCGAGGCCGGCGGTGAAGTTCCCGTCCGAGGCGCCACCGACAGCGGCGGCGGTGAGAGCTCCGAGGCCGAGTTCGGCAGCGGCCTTTGTAGCGAGGTCGAACAGCCCCGACGACGCGTCCGCCTGCAGCGGCGGGCGGTTGATGCCGCCCGAGATCCGGATCCGCGAGCCCTCGAGTACGGGGCGGAGGTCCCGCACGGCCCGGTCGACCCGCCACTGCTCCGCCTCGTCCCACACACGTACGTCGACCGCCAAGCTGGCGCCTGCGGGAACCGTGTTGGTCGTCGTGCCGGCGGAGAGTGCCGTCGGCACGACGGTGGTGCCCCGCCCGGCGTCGGCCAGTGCGGTGACGGCGAGGATCTGGTGTGCCGCCTCCACTCCGGCGTTCACGCCCTTCTCCGGTTCGAGCCCGGCGTGCGCGGCCCGGCCGTCCACTTCAATCCGGTACAGGGAGGCGCCTTTGCGGCGGCACTTCAACGCTCCGCCGCCTGCCGACGCCTCCAACACGAACACCGCGTCGCAGCCGCGAGCCTCTTCCTCGATCAGCCGCCGCGACGACAGCGAGCCGATCTCCTCGTCACCGGTGACCAGGATCGAAAGACCCGACCGGTTCCCGGCGGCAGCGGCGGCGTGCAGCGCCATCACGACACCCGCCTTCATGTCGAAGCAGCCCGGCCCGCGCAGCACTCCGTCCCGGACGGAATACGGGTGTGTCTCCAGCGATCCGATGGGCCACACCGTGTCGTGGTGTCCGAGCAGCAGCACACGCGGCGCCTCGCCGAACCGCCACCTCAGGTGCGTGCACCCGTCGATCACCACGCGATCCGGTTCCGTGTCCAGCAGCCTGCGCCCCAGTGCCGCCACGACGTCTGCGCTGCGGGCGACGGCTTCGTGATCGGACGACGGCGACTCGCACCGCACCAGGGTCTCGATGTCCGCGACGAGGGCCTCCACCGCCATGTCGGCGCGCGTCGCCGTCATCGCGGCTCACCTCGCAGCGGCTGTCCGGGAAGCGCGTCGACCTGCAGCTCCCCCGCACTGACCACCGGGACACCACCGACAAACAAGTGCCGCACGCCCACAGACGGCCGCGTGGGGTCGAAGTAGGTCGCGCAATCGGTGATCGCCGCGGGGTCGAGGACGACGATGTCGGCGTCCGCGCCGACCCCGAGGTGTCCCTTCGCCCGAGCGCCCGGCGCCACCTCCTCGAGGACCCGCGCCGGCAGGTGAGCACACCGCCGGAACGCCTCCGGCCAGTCCCAGGCACCGCTCTCCCGCACCATCACGCGCAGCGTCTTGGTGAACGTTCCCGCGGTGCGCGGGTGCGTCGTTCCCCCGGGCGGCAGTGGCCACTCGGTGCTGTCGCTGCTGCCGTCGGGCCAGTAGACGGGCATCGCGTCACTGGCGACAATCGCGTCCGGGAAGGCCAGCGCCTGGTGCAGCATCGCGAGCTCGCGCGGGTTGCCCTCGTCGAGAAACTCCAGAATGCAGGGCGCCCCGGGGTCGCTGTTCCGCAACTGCCGCAGGCGCCCCTCGTCGGCGATGCGCTCCCCCGATTCGAGCATCACGACACTCGACGGGGACAGGCCCTTCATCCGCAGGTGTTCGGCGTCGAGGAAGGCCGCTCCGATCGCCGTGCTGCCGGCCCCGTACGGGTAGGCCTCGACCGTCACCCGAGATCCCGACCGCCGTGAACCGTCCAACGCGCCGAGTACCCGGTCGATGTGGTGGCCCGAAGTACTGTTGACGTGGCAGTGGTGCATCGCTGCGCCGGTCTCGGCAGCGGCGATGACGATCTCCTCGGAGCCGTCTGCGGGAGTTCGGGGATCCACTTCGACCAGCTCGCGGACGTGGGTGTACGTCGGCACGCCGGCCTTCGCGGCAAGCCGGGCGACAGCAAGGAACTCGGCAGGCTCACTGTGGGGCGCGTACCCGAGGAGGACTCCGATGCCGAGCGCTCCGGCGCTCAGCTCACCCTCGATCAGGGCCAGCCACTCGGCGAGTTCACGATCGGTGGAGGAGCGCTGCCATGCGCGGTTTCCCAGCACCGCGAGGCCGCTCCCGATCTGGGCGTCGGGCTGGATTCCGGCGAGCACCTGGGCCCGGGCGCCACCCCACGAGGCGGAAAAGCCGTAGTGCAGCGGGCGTCCGGCCGCGGCGGCCTCGGCGTACGCACGCCCGATGGGCATGAGGCCCGCTTCCAGGTCGAGGGCCGTCGTCACGCCGTCCATGGCCTGCAGACGCTGCCCCGCGATGGAGTGCACGTGGCTGTGCAGGTCGACGAACCCCGGACCGACGACCAGACCCGTGACGTCAACCACCGCGCATCCCGGTGGCGCGTCGAGCCCTGCGGCGACGGCGCTGACCACGCCGCCGGACACGAGGACGTCGGCGATGCCGTCGAACCCTGTTCCCGGATCAATGACACGGCCGCCACGCAAAAGTGTCTGCATGCTTTCGTCTCCTCGTCGAGGACGCACTGGAGCACCTGCTGGTCTCCAGTACGACCCTAGGAGGGGGATCGGGCACCGCTGTTGGTCCAGGCCGACGAATCCGTGACGGCCTGTTCATACACCCCGACGAACCCGGCATGAAGTACTGCTTCTTCTCCAGGCTGGACATGCCCGGGCCGACCGAGGAGAACAGTGCCTGCCACCAAGGCGATTGCCGCGCCGGCGGGGGGTGCGGTGCGGCGCCTGTGAGGCCACGCGTTCCTGACCACCGATCTCGGAACGCTTCCGGGGCGCATTCGGCGGAGCTGGAGCGAAGAAGCCCGGATGGCCGGGATACGAGTGCTGTCGACGCCGTCCGCCCGTGGAACGCTGTGCCCCGGCGGGGCCGGAGGCCACCGTCCCGAGCCTCCGCCTGCAAATCCGGCCCGTTGGGAACCGGCGACGAACGCGAGGTGCCCATCTGGTGCTCAGCGACGAAGACGGCCGAGGCGTGCCGGCTGGATGCTCCTGGATGGCCCCGATCCCCACCATCCTCCGCAGGGCTGCCGTTTCCACCCCCGCTGCCTCGTCGGGCCGCGCACGAACGCCTCCCGTTCGGTGTGCCTGATCCTGGACCCGCAGCTCGGCGCGGCCGAGCGGCCCCACCGGGCCGCCTGCCACTTCGCCGACGACCTGGCGGCCGCCGGCGGCCTCATGGGGACCGGCCCGACCCTGGACGCCGCAGAAATTGCCGAAGAACCCGACGGCCCGTCGAACGGTGGGCACGCCTCGCTCGCCGCGGTGGCCGCCACCGATGAAGAGACCGCGATGAAGGAGCAACGTTGACACTGAACCAGACAGAACTGGGACGAAGGCTCGAAGAACTCGCCCGCGAGTACCGCGTACCCGGCGCCTCCCTGGCCGTCCACGCGGGCGGCCGGACCGTTCTCGCGGCGGCGGGCGTGCTCAACCAGGATACGGGAGTGGAGACCACGACCGACTCGCTGTTCCAGATCGGTTCCATCACCAAGACGCTGACCACCACCCTTGTGATGCAACTGGTGGACGAGGGGCTGCTCGACCTCGACGAGCCGGTGGTGAAGGTACTGCCGGAGTTCAAGGTGGCCGACCCGGACGTGACCGCGTCGGTGACGATGCGCCACCTGCTCACGCACACCAGCGGCATCCAGGGCGACGTCTTCACTGACGTCGGCCGCGGGGACGACGTGCTGGAGCGGTTCATGGCCCGGTGCGCGGATCTTGACCAGTCGCACCCCATCGGTGCCACCCAGTCGTACTGCAACACAGGCTTCGGTGTCGCCGGCCGGGTGATCGAGGTCCTGACCGGCAAGCTGTGGGACACCGCCCTGCGCGAGCGTCTCCTCGCCCCCCTGGGCATGGACCGCGCCTTCACCCTGCCCGAGGACGTGCTGCGCTTCCGGGCGGCCATGGGGCACCTGCCGGCGCCGGAGGGCGGAGCCGACGACTGGCCGCGACCCGCGCCGCGCTGGGACCTCCCACGCTCGGCCGGGCCGGCGGGCACCGTCGTCGCCACCGCCGAGGACCTCGTCACCTTCGCCCGTATGCACCTCGCTGACGGCGCCGCCGCGGACGGCACCCGTGTACTGTCCGCCACGTCCGCGCGCATGATGCGCGAGCCACAGGTGGCGGTGCCGGACCGCTGGACCCTCGCCGATCACTGGGGCCTGGGCTGGTTCCTGCCGACCTGGGAGGGCCGAACCCTTTACGGCCACGACGGCGGCACCATCGGCCAGAGCGCCTTCCTGCGCATCCTCCCCGACCGAGACGTCGTCATCGTCCTGCTCACCAACGGCGGACGCACCCGGGAGCTTTTCCGGGCGGTGGCGAACGAGGTACTCCCCGAGACCGCCGGGCTGCGCGTGCCCGGGCCGCCGCAGCCGCCCGCTGAGCCGATCCCCGTGGATCTCGCCGACTGGTACGGGAGCTACGAGCGGCACGGCGTGCGAATGGACCTCGCCCCGGGCGAGGACGGCACACCGGAACTCACCGTGACCATCATCGAGGGGCTGGCCGGTCTCGAGGAGCCACCGCACCGAATGCCGCTGACCGCCGTTGATCCGGATGTCGGCCTCTTCGTCACCCGGGAACAGGACTTCGGCGCGTGGACGCCCGTCGTCCTTCACACCCTGGGCGACGGCTCCCGCTACATCCACTTCCATGCTCGCGCCACGCCGAAGACCAGCTGAACAGGGAAGCGGGCCCGAACCGCCGGCAGCCGGATCCCAGGGGGTCCGGATGCCGGCGGTGCTTGGTACGGGTCGGCGTGCGGCCGCACCCGGACGCCGAGCGACGCGTCGGGACGTCAGCCAGTCGGCTGCGTCGCCCGGATGTGGTCGACGGCGGCGCGGGCCACGGTGCCGATGACGGCGTCGGCCGGAGGGTTCGCGTACGCCAGCGAATCGGGGCATGTGAAGACGGCGACGGCGTACCGGCCGCCGTCCGGGTACTCCACCACGCCGACCTCATTGCGGACGAACGGCATGGTCCCGGTCTTGCCCGCAACGGCCACCGTGTCGTCAGGGAAACCGCTGCGCAGCCGGTGCGGCCAGACCTGCAGCCCAAGGATGCGACGCATCGCCGCGCAGGCCTCGGCCGACGCCGCCTGGTCCCGCCAGATCATCGAAAGGAGGGTGGTGATCGAGCGAGGTGTCCCGCGAGTGGCAGACGGGATGTGCAGCACGCGGGAGGCTCGCAGCCGCTCGGCTTCCATGCCACTCAGGTGGAGGACGTCGGCGCCGCCGAGTTCTTCGTCGAATGCGTCGTAGATGTCCTGGCAATTCCCTTCCAGCCGAACCTCCTTCAGTCCCAGGCTGCTCATCCTGGTGTTGATGGCGTCGATGCCGAGCAGGTCGCACAGGACGTCCGTCGCCGCGTTGTCGCTCACGCTCATCATCCAGTAGGCCAGGTCGCGCAAGGAGACGTCGACCGGGTCGAGCATGACCGACAACCCGGTCGGACCTGGCGACCGGCCGGTCTCCTGCACCTGCAAGCGGCTGCTCAGGTCGACGGTGCCCTCGTCGGACCGGGCGTACAGCTCCACCAACACCGGGATTTTGAAGACACTGGCCAGGAGCACCGGGTTGTCCGCCCCGTACTCGAACTGCACACCGCTGTCGATGTCGACGGCGTGGACGAAGCCGCCGGATCCAGCCGCCGCGAACGCCTCGTCAATGGTGCGCCGGACCTGCTCAGGTTCGGCCTGCGCCCTGTCGCGGCCGCCGGGCGAACTGCCCGCCGTCGTCCTGCTCTCCTCCATGCCCCTGACCCCTTCCAGGATGTCGTGTTCACGCCGGGGCGCCCACCCATGTCATCCGTACCGGAAACGAGCAGAAGGTGGGCGCGGGAACAGCATGGGCACCAGGAAGGGCCGCGTCTTCATCGGCGGCGACGAAGACGGCAGTTGCGATGCGGTGGGTGAGCCATGGCGCCGGAGGCATCCGCCAGGGCACGGTGGAGGGTGGAGGCAGCGTGGACCGGACCGTGCGCGCGGCCTGGCAGGTCGCGGCGCGATACGCGACAGCCTGAGCAGCACGGGCGCACTGCTGCGCCACCGCTCGGTCCGACGGCTGCTGTTCGCGCAGTGGCTCCGGAGCACGGCTTCACTGAGGGTGCCCCCACATGATCGTTGGCCGTGCGCGTCGCAGTCGACCGCCGCCCGCTCTCACCAACGCATCAGGGACCCTCCGAAGAGAGCCCCTGATCTGCGTAAACTTCCGACATCACTGTCGGGACGACAGGATTTGAACCTGCGACCCCTTGACCCCCAGTCAAGTGCGCTACCAAGCTGCGCCACGTCCCGATGCTCGCCTGACCTGGGCTTTCCCCCTGGCCGAACGCGCATGAGAACAATACCGCACTTGAGCGGGTGCTCACGAACCCCTTTCCATGCTTGACCTCAACCATCCTTGAGGTTGAATGCTGGACGCATGACGATCAAGACCGGCGCTCCGGCGCACACATACCGTGACCTGAACCGTCTGATGAGCCTGATGACCGGCGACGAGAAGCACGGGCCCGCCGCCACCTCCACCCTCGACGCCCTCTGGGTTCTGTACGACCAGGTGCTGCGCGTCACCCCCGACACCGTCGACGCCCCGGACCGGGACCGGTTCCTGCTCTCCAAGGGGCACGGTCCGATGGCGTACTACGCCGTCCTCGCCGCACACGGCTTCCTCGACGAGGAGTTGCTGCCCGGGTTCGGGGGGTACGACTCACCGCTGGGGCATCACCCGGACCGCGTGCTCGTCCCCGGCGCCGAGATCGGCAGCGGTTCGCTGGGACACGGATTGCCGCTGGCTGTCGGCAGCGTGCTCGGGCTCCGGGCACAGGGGCTGACCCGCCCCCGGGTCTGGGTGTTGATCGGGGACGCCGAGCTGGACGAGGGCAGCAACCACGAGGCGATCGCCTACGCCGGACCGGCCGGACTCGAGCAGCTGCACACCCTGGTGATCGACAACGCCTCGGCAACCTTCGGGTGGCCCGGCGGCATCGCGTCCCGGTTCGAGGCGGCCGGCTGGTCGGCCGCGACCGTGGACGGCCGCGACCACGAGGCGCTGTACGCGGCATACACGGCACCGCATCCCGGGCAGCCACGGGCCGTGGTCGCCCGCGTCTCCCCCAAGAACTGACCCCCGCACCACCGCACACCAACGACTCAGCGATTCAGAACGAGGGAGAACCGACCCATGGACACCATGCGTGACCGCTTCATCACCACCGCGTCGCGGCTGCTGGACGATGACCCCAGGCTGGCCGTGGTACTGGCCGAGATCAGCCGGGACGGCTTCGACCGCGCCGCGCGCGCCCATCCGGACCGGGTGATCAATGTCGGCATCCGGGAGCAGCTGCTGGTCGGCGCGGGGGCCGGACTGGCACTGACCGGGATGCGACCCATCATGCATACGTTCGCCCCGTTCCTGGTGGAGCGGCCCTTCGAGCAGGTGAAGCTCGACTTCGGGCATCAGGGCGTGTCCGGGGTGCTGGTCAGCGCCGGAGGTTCGTACGACTGGCCCGCCGGCGGCGTCACCCACATGGCCCCCGGCGATGTCGCACTGATGGACACCCTCGACGGCTGGACGGTGCAGGTGCCGGGCCACCCCGACGAGGCGGAGGCCCTGCTGCGGCAGGCTGCCGCCGGGGAGGAAAAGGTCTACCTGCGGCTCTCACTCCAGCAGAACGAGCGGGCCCGGGCGGTCGGCGTCGGTACCGGGTTCACGCCGGTGCGGGAGGGGAGCAACGGGGCGGTGATCGCCGTCGGCCCCATGCTCGACAACGTCCTGGCAGCGACGGACGGCCTGGACGTGACGGTGCTGTACGCGACAACCGTGCGCCCCTTCGACGCGGCGGGACTCCGGCGCGCGGCCGGTGGCCGGAAGACGGCGGATGTGGTGATCGTCGAGCCGTACCTGGCGGGCACGTCGACGGGCGCCGCCAACGACGCGCTCGCCGATCTGCCGCACCGGGTGCTGGGGCTCGGGGTGGGCAAGGCGGAGCTTCGCCGGTACGGACAGATGGACGAACACCTCGCCGCACACGGCCTCGATCCGCACGGGCTGCGGGAGCGGATCACCGGCTTCCTGGGCGGCTGACCGGGGCGTGGGCGGCCGCGGCCGGTCGTATCCGCCGCCGGCGTGCGGTCGGAATCGACCGTAGCGCCCAGCACCGACAATCGCCCGGGGCCCGGCCGCCGCCCCGGGCCGTCGGCAGCCGGGCCGCACTTGCCTCACAGCAGAGTCACAGAGGGCCCTGCCGACCCATTGACCCCGTGGAAGACGTGAACCTAGTCTGAACGGCGTACTCCAGAAAGCGCTTTCTATACCCCGCAGTCGACACTACCGCACAGGGAGCGCCCATGAGTCACCATCCGTTCAGCAGAGATCCGTCGCGAGGATTACCCTCACCCGTCCTCGCCCTCACCGCACTTCTCGCCCTGGTCCTCGGCCTGTTGGTGGCCTCGCCGCCTCGCGCCCAGGCGGCCCCGTTCCGGGTCCTGGTCTACTCCGAGGTCACCAACTTCAGGCACGACTCGATCCCGGCGGGGATCGAAGCGATCAAGAAGCTCGGTGCCGAGAACGGCTTCGACGTGGAGGCCACCGACGACTCGGCCGTCTTCAATGACACCGATCTCGCCCGCTTCCAGGCCATCGTCTTCAACAACACCAACTCCACTCCGCAGACTGGTGACTTGCTGAATGCCGACGAGCGGGCCGCCCTGCAGAAGTACATCCGTGCGGGCGGCGGCTGGGTCGGGCTGCATGCCGCCTCGGCGAGTGAGCGCGACTGGGACTGGTACGAGGGCCTGGTCGGCGCGATCTTCGATCAGCATCCCGCCGTGCAGACCGGCCGGGTCAAGGTGCTCGACCATGCGCACCCCTCCACCAAGGGCCTTCCGGACCTCTGGGAACGTACGGAGGAGTGGTACAACTGGCGTACCAATCCGACCTCCAAGGTGCACACGCTCGCGCAGATCAAGGTGCGCGACGGCATCACCGGTCTGAACGAGGGCGTGGACCATCCGTGGTCCTGGTGCCAGAACTACGACGGCGGCCGCTCCTGGTTCACCGCCGGCGGCCATGCCTCGTCTGCCTTCCAGGAGGAGGGCTTCGTCAAGCATCTGCTGGGCGGCATCGAGTGGGCCGCAGGCGCCAAGTCCGGTGACTGCACAGCGACTCGGACCGGTTCGTTCCAGCGCACGGCACTGGCCACCAGCGACCTCGCCGACCCGTTCGAGCTGGCGGTCGCCCCGGACCGCCGGGTGTTCTTCGCCCAGCGCACCGGGAAGCTCAAAGTCATCGACCAGCAGACCATGAAGGTCACGACGGCGCTGGACTTCGCGTACACGCCGGAGATGACCAGCCAGTCCGACGGATTGCTCGGTCTCGCGCTCGATCCGGGCTTCGCCACGAACAACTGGCTCTATCTGCTGCATTCCGACAAGACCGAGAAACGGCTCAACCTCTCCCGCTTCACGGCCACCGGCAACACGGTCGACCCCGCCTCGGAGAAAAGGCTGCTGACCATTCCGACCTGGCGCGGCGAGGGCCGGGCCAACTCCCATATGGCCGGTTCGCTCGCCTTCGACAAGGACGGGAATCTGTACGCGGCGACGGGTGACAACACCGACCCGTTCGCCTCGGACGGTTTCAGCCCGATCGACGAGGGCGAGGGCCGCCGCGCCTGGGACGCCCAGGGCACGGCGGGCAATACGAACGATCTGCGTGGCAAGATCCTGCGCATCACCCCGAAGGACGACGGCACATACACCGTCCCCGAGGGCAATCTCTTCGCACCCGGTACGGAGAAGACCCGTCCGGAGATCTATGCGATGGGGATGCGCAACCCGTTCCGGATCACCACGGATCCGGTGAGCGGCGCGCTGATGGTCGCCGACTACGGCCCGGACGCCAAGGCCGCGGTCGCCGATCGCGGGCCGGAAGGCACGGTCGAGTACACCCGGATCACCAAGGCGGGGAATTTCGGCTGGCCGTACTGCATCGGCAACAACACCCCCTTCAACGACTACGACTTCACAACGAGGACGTCCGGTCCGAAGTTCGACTGCGCGGCGCTCGTCAATGATTCGCCGAACAACACCGGGTTGCGGAATCTGCCGCCCGCGCAGCCCGCGACGGTCTGGTACGCCTACTCCGCATCCGCCGAGTTCCCGGAGCTCGGGACCGGCGGCGGTGGCCCGATGAGCGGTCCGGTCTACGACTACGACCCCGAGAACTCGTACCGCACCAAGTTCCCCGAGTACTTCGAGGGGAAGTGGTTCACCTACGAGCTGACCCGGCAGTGGTTCAAGACGTTCTCCTTCCAGCAGAAGGACCAGACGTTCACCAATCCGCGGTTCGCTCCCGTCAAGGCCGGTGAACTCCAGTCGATCAACGGCGTCTTCGCGGACATGAAGTGGAACCAGCCGTTCGATGCCGACTTCGGTCCCGACGGGGCGCTGTACGTCATCGACTTCGGGCTCGGCAGCGGCACCGGCCGCGGCGGCAGCAACGAGGGGGCGGGCATCTACCGGATCGACTACGTCGGTGACGGACGGCTGCCCGACGCGAAGATCACCGCGAGCCGGGACAACGGTCCGGCGCCGCTCACCGTCGCGTTCTCCAGCGCCGGCTCCGGGCTTCCGGACGGCCGGCCGGTCACGTATGCCTGGGACTTCGACGGCAACGGCACCACGGACTCGACGGAGCCGAACCCCTCGTACACATACCACACCAAGGGGCTCACCACGGCACGGCTGACCGTCACCGGGCCCGGTGGTCTGACCGCGCAGGCGGTGCGGGACATCACCGTCGGCAATACCCGGCCCGAAGTGACGATCAAACAGCCGCCGAACGGGGGGATGTTCAGCTTCGGCGACACCATCCCGTTCACGGTGAAGGTGAAGGACAAGGAGGACGGGAGGAACGGACTGCCGATCGACTGCTCGCGGGTGGTCGTGCAGTCGCAGCTCGGCCATGACACGCATCTGCATCCGCTCGACAACTACACCGGCTGTGTGGGCGAGATCGTCACGGATGCCGGGGACAGCCACGGTCCGGGCCAGAATCTGTACTACGGGATCACCGCCCGCTACGAGGACAAGGGCGCCCCGGACGCCCCGGCGCTCACCGGCTCGACCTCATTGACGCTGCGCACCGCGTTCCGTGAGGCGGAGCACTTCACGACGACGGGCGGAGCGCACGGCGGGGTGGTGGTCGGCAACAGGGCCGACGCCTCCGGCGGGAAGCGGCTGACGGAGATCGAGGACGGTGACTGGATCAGCTTCGATCCGGTGCATCTGAAGAACATCGACTCGGTGACGGTCGGCGCGGCCTCCGGCGGGATCGGTGGCAGTGTCGAGTTCCGGGCCGGTTCCCCGACGGGGCAGCTGCTCGGGAAGGTGACCGTGCCGAACACCGGGGACTGGGGCAAGGTCGTCTCACCGACCACGGACCTGGAGGACCCTGGGAGCAGCGTGAAGCTGTACGCGGTGTTCACCAACCCGCAGTGGTCGAGCGACAAGGCCGACCTGTTCGCCGTGGACTGGCTGCACTTCAACGGGTCCGGCGTCGAGAAGAAACCCGGTACGCAGGTCACGGTGAAGGCGGACCCAGCCACAGGCAGCTCGCCACTCGCCGTCGCGCTGAGCAGTGCGGTCAAGCCGGCGGCCGGGCGCACGATCACCTCCTACCACTGGGACTTCGGCGACAACGTCAAGCCCGCAGGGCCCGAGGGCGCCATGGCGACACACACCTACGGCCGCAAGGGTGCCTACACCGCGCATCTGACGGTCACCGACGACAAGGGCGACACAAGCACCGGTTCCATCCGCATCGACGTGAGCTGAGCGACGTCGGCTGAGAGGAGAGAGACGATATGAACGGCACACGACGTGCGTTTCTCGGTACGGCCCTGGGTGTCGCCGCGACCGCCGGGCTCGGTACAGCCCCGGCGTCCGCCATGGAATCCGGGCGCAGCCGCCGCATCCCGCCGTCCGGGATCGGCATGCACCTGTACACCATGCGGACCCGTCTGGCGACGGACTTCCGGGGCACACTGGAGCGGCTGGCAGAGATCGGGTACGCGACGGTCGGGGTGAGCGGCCGGCACGGCAACAGCGCGGCCGACATCCGGCGGATGCTGGACGAGACACGGCTCAAGGCGGTCCTCGAACATGTCGCGTACGACATCGTGAAGGGCGCCGGGCTGCCGCAGGCACTGGAGGACATCCATACGCTGGGCGGCAAGTGGATCGTCGTACCCAGTCTGCCCGGATCGCTGCACAGTCCGGCCGGATACCGGGAGGCGGCCCGGGAGTTCAACAAGGCGGGACTGGCCGCCCGCGAGTCCGGACTGAAGCTGCTCTACCACAATCACGGCACGGACCATCAGGTGGTGGACGGGGTCAGCCTGTACGACATCCTGCTCGCCGAGACCGATCCGGAACTCGTCGGCTTCGAACTGGATCTGTACTGGGCGGCCAACGGTGGCGCCTCGGCACCGGGCGAGCTGTTCGTACGCCACCCCCGGCGCTTCCCGGCGCTGCATGTGAAGGACATGGCGCCGAACGGGGACTTCGCCGATGTCGGGTCGGGGGTGCTGGACTTCCCGGCGATGTTCGACACGGCGCGGCGGGGCGGGGTGAAGCAGTGGCTGGTGGAGCACGACTCACCGGCTGATCCGTTCGCCTCGGCGCTCACCAGCTATACGTATCTGTCGCGGCTGCGGTACTGAGCGGACCGGCGCGCAGCGGCCCCGGAGAGCGTTCCGCCTCCCCGGGGCCGCTGTGTGGCTCAGTGGGCGGCGAGCAGCTTCCCGTACCAGGCGAGGGTCGGGCGCGGCGGGTGCGGTGCTCGCCCGGGCGCAGCTGCACGGCTCGGCCGGTCTTGAGGCGGCCGGTCAGCTCGCGGCCATGGGGCGCACCGGCGCCACGCTGCCGGCCGTGCAGGCCGGGATGCCGACGGACGCGTCCGCGCCGGTGCGACGCCCGGGGCCGCACCGGCGTCACACCGTGCGGGCCCGGGCGCCCCCGCGTGGTGGCGGGGCGGACCGCCCCGATCAGTCGTGGGCGGACGCCGCGCCGAGCAGATCGCGGATGCGGGCCGCCGCATCCCGGAATTCCGGGCGGCCCAGCGTCTCGCCGTACTCGCGTTCCGCGTCCAGCCCCACCTCGATGATCTCGGTGATGGTGCCGGGCCGTGGGCTCATCACCACCACCCGGTCGGCCAGATAGACCGCTTCCGAGATCGAGTGGGTGACCAGCAGCACGGTGGTGCCGGTCTCCCGCCAGATGCGGTTCAGTTCCATGTTCATCTGCTCACGCGTGAGGGCGTCGAGCGCGCCGAACGGCTCGTCCATCAGCAGCACCGGCGGTTCGTGCAGCAACGCGCGGCACAGCGCGACGCGTTGCTGCATCCCGCCGGACAGCTCGTGCGGATACGCGTCCTCGAAGCCGCCGAGCCCGGTCATCCGAATCAGCTCGTCGGCCCGGTCGCGCGCCCTGGCCGCGGGCATCTTCCGGATCTCCGCCTGCAGCAGGATGTTGCGGCGCGCGGAACGCCACTCCAGGAGGGCGGCTCGCTGGAACACGTAACCGATGTCGTGCCGTGGGCCCTTGACCCGCTCGCCGCCGAGCCGGACCTCGCCCGAGGACGGCTTCAGCAGTCCGGCGACCAGCTTCAGCAGCGTCGACTTTCCGCATCCGGACGGTCCGACCAGGGCGACGAACTCGCCCGGCGCCACGTCGAGCGAGACCTCGCGCAGGGCGGTGACATCGCGGTTCTTGCCGCGGAACCGGACCGAGACGTCCGACACGCCGACGGCCGGGGTGACGGCGCGACGGTCGCTCGCACCGAGCGGGTCCCGGGGCTTCGCGTCCTGCTTCGGCATCGTCATCCCTTCAGCGCCGTCTTCGCGTCCCAGTACTCCGCCACGGACTTGGGCTTGCTGACCATGCCGGCCTCGGCGAAGACATCGATGGTCTGCTGCCAGTCCGCCTCGTCGTTGACCCCGGGCGCCTTGCCCTCGGTCGACGTGGTGTGCAGCAGCGTGAGCGTCGTCCTGAACTGCTCCGCCAGCACGGTCTTCGGCGGCAGCTGCTCCGACGCCCCGTCCATGGCCGCGACCGCAGGCTCGGGCGCCTTCGCCGCGGCGGCCCACGCCTCGCTGACCGCCTGCACCATGCGTCCTGCCAGCTCGGACCTGGAGGCGAGAAGCTTCTGCCCGGCGAGCAGACCGTTGGAGTAGAAGTTCAGCCCGTTCTCTGAGAAGCGCAGATACGAGACGGTTTTCTTGGCCTTCTCCTGCATGGTCGGGCCCTGGTCGCTGGCGTAGCCGAGCAGTCCGTCGGTCTTCCCGGAGATCACCGCGGCGATCTTGCCCGCCGGGTCGGTGTTCTGGACCTTCACCTCCGACGCGTCGATGTTGTTCTTCTTCAGGAAGATCGGGAACGTCTTGGAGAGCGCGTCGCCGGCCGTCCCGGCGATCGTCCTCCCCTTCAGATCGGCGGGTGACCCGATGCCCTTGGAGTCGAAGGACTGCACGGACGCGGGGGTGGTCTGCAGGAACACGCCGAGGCTCTTGACCTGCACCCCCTGGTCTACCGCGGCCAGCAGCGCCGGGGTGTCGGCCCAGCCGAAGTCGGTCTGCCCGGCGGCGGTCGCCTGCACCGTCTTCTGCGAGCCCTGGCCCGCCTGGATCGTCAGGTCGATGCCGTGCTTCTCGAAGATCTTCTGCTGCTTGCCGTAGTAGAACGGCGCGTGTTCGCCGTACGGATACCAGTTGAGCGTCAGCGTGACCTTGTCCAGCTTCTTGCCCGAGTCACTGGTGGAGGTCGACGGGTCGTTCCCGCCGCAGGCCGTGGCCAGCAGGACAAGAGGTACAACACCGATCAGGAGTCTGCGCGCGTGCATGGGCTGGCCCTTCTCGCAACGGGGTCCGTGACAGCAATCAATGGGTGGTGCTCGGTACGGGACGGGGTGGCGTTCAGTACGAGGTGGTGGCCGGCGCGTCGCGGCGGCTGGCGTGCCAGGGAAGCAGGAGCCGCTCGGCGATCTCGACGGCAACGAAGAGGACGACGCCGATCAGGGACATCACCAGCAGTCCGGCGAACAGCATCGGTGTGTCGAGGTTGCCGTTGGCCTGCAGGATCACATAGCCCAGCCCCTCGTTGGCGCCCACGAACTCGCCGACGACGGCGCCGGTGACGGCCAGGGTGACCGCGACCTTGAGACCGGAGAAGAGATGCGGAAGGGATGCCGGGAAACGGATCTTGAGGAAGGTCTGCCAGGGCTTCGCACCCATCGTCGCCGACAGCTGGAGCATCTCCGGGTCGACCGCTTTGAGTCCCGTGACCATGGAGATCACCACCGGGAAGAAGGCGATCAGGACGGCGATGAGGATCTTCGGCGCGATGCCGAAGCCGAGCCAGACCACGAACAGCGGCGCGATCGCGATCTTCGGTACGACCTGGGCGAACAGCAGAATGGGGTAGAGCGTGCGCTCGACGGTCGAGGAGTACACCATGACCACGGCCGCCAGCACGCCGACGGCCACGGCGATCACGAAGCCGAGCAGCGTCTCGTACGTGGTCACCCAACTGTGCTGCCAGAGATAACTCGTCTTGCCGGTGAGGACATCGAGCGTCGCACCGGGCGACGGCACGAGATACGGCTCCACCAACTCGGCTGCTGAGATCACCCACCAGACGACGAAGCAGACCAGCAGCAGGGCGACCGGGCGCCAGCTCTGCTCGGCCGCCCACGCCAGTCGCTCCCCCGCGGACGGCCCAGCCCTCCGGGCAACACCCGCCACTTCGGCGGGATTTCTGGTCAACGCGCTCTGGCTCACGGTTAACTCCATGCACTTCGGTGGTAGTTGTGGAGAGCTGTGCGATCCTGCGATGACGGAGAAGGCGCTTTCAGAAAGCGCTTTCTTGTAAGGTGCCGCCACGCTAATGACTGTCTGCACGCACGGTCAATAGGTCGTCCTGAAGTTTCGGGACCCTGCCGCCACCGCGCCTTTGGGGGTCGAGTTGAGTGAACGCGTGACCAGTGAACGGGCGACGCGGGACCGTCCGGGAGCGCGCCGTACCGTCGCGACCACGGCCCATGTGACGCTCGACGCCGTGGCCCGGGAGGCCGGCGTCTCACCGGCCACCGCTTCGCGGGCGCTCAACGGTACGGCCACGGTCCGCGACGACCTGCGACAGCGGGTGCACGCGGCGGCGGAACGGCTCGGCTACATCCCCAACGCACATGCACAGGCACTCGCCAGTGCCGCCAGCAACCGTACGGTGGGCGTCATCTGTCATGACGTCAGCGACCCGTACTTCGCCGCGATCTCCAGCGGTGTGATGCGGGCGGCTGCGGAACGAGGGCTGCTCGTCATGCTGGCCTCCACGTTCCGGGAGCCGGCGCGGGAGATCAGTTACGTCTCCATGCTGCGGGCTCAGCGCGCGCGGGCGATCCTGCTGATCGGCTCGGGCTTCCAGGACCGCGCATGGGAGCGGGCCATGGATACCGAGCTGGAGCCGTATGTCAGGGCGGGCGGGCGGGTGGCGGTCGTCAGTCGGCACCGCAGCCTGCGGGTGGACACCGTGCAGCCGGAGAACCGGGCGGGGGCGGCTGCACTGGCCCGGGCACTGGTGGGGCTGGGGCATCGGAGGTTCGCGGTTCTCAGCGGGCCGCCCGAGCTGACGACGGTCTCGGACCGGTTGGCAGGGTTCCGGGAGGGGCTTGCCGAGGCAGGCATCGGGCTCGACCATGTGATGGAGGGGGCGTTCACCCGTGACGGCGGGTACGAGGCGGCGCGGCGGCTGCTGCTCGCCACGGCGCAGGTGCCGTCCCGCGCCCGGCCGACGTGTGTCTTTGCGGTGACCGATGTGATGGCGGTCGGGGCGTTGGCGGCGCTGCGGGAGGCGGGGGCGCGGGTGCCGGAGGATGTGTCGCTGGCCGGGTTCGACGACATCCCGCTGGTACGGGAGTTGTCGCCGCCGCTCACGACAGTGGCGCTGCCCCTGACATCGATGGGCGAGAACGCGATCGCGCTGGCGCTGCGGGAGGTGGAGGTCGGGAGGCGGGCCCGAGTGGTGCGGGTGGAGGGTGAGGTGGTGTTGCGGGACAGTACGGGAGTGCCGGGGAGTGGGGTGCGGTGACCGGGGACGACCGGGGGCCGCTGCGTCCTCCAACACCGGACGGGCTTGATGATGCGGGGGCGACGGACGGGGCTGCACACCGCGCCCGGCGCGTCGTCCCTGATCTCCCCTATGCGGAGGTCCCGAGGATCTCCCGGATGACGTGCCGGGCGTTGGCTGAAATGATCGAATTGGTCGTTCGGTAGTACGGCAGCTGGATGACCGCCATGGACAGCGCCCAGCCCCGGCTGCGGGCCCAGGTCGCATCGTCCACATCCACCGCCTCGCGGTACACCCGCCGCGCCGAGGCGGGCAGCAGGTTCCAGGCCGGGATGAGGTCGGTGGCCGGTTCACCCATGCCCACGGTGCCGAAATCGATGACTGCCGAGACGCGGTCGCCGGCGAGCAGCAGATTGCTCGGCATGAGGTCGGAGTGGGTCCAGCAGGCCGGGCCCGTCCACGCTGGTGCCGCGAGCGCCTCCTCCCAGGCCGCGGTGATCTCGTCGGCGTCGAAGGGTTCGTCGGTGCGGCGCAGCGCCTCGGTCGCCGCCCGCATCTCCTGATCTTCGGCGATCAGCGGCTCGCCCCGGTGCGCGGGCGGGAAGCCGAGGAGATCGACCTTGCGGATGGCGACCGCGAACTCCGCGAGGTCACGGGCCACGAGCTCGGGCTCGGCCAGGTCACCCTCGACCGGATTGCGGCCCTCGATCCATCGGTGCACCGACCAGGCCAGGGCGTACCCCTCACCCGGGGCGCCGGTCGCCACCACATCCGGGATCGGCAGCGGCAGCAGCGGCGCCAGCCTGGGGAGCAGCCGTGCCTCCATCGCGATGGCTTCGGCGCCGCCGGGGCGCAGTGGCAGCCGGACGGTCAGGTCCTCGCCGAGCCGGTAGATCGCGTTGCACGTGCCTCCGGAGGCGAGCCGGGTGATCGGCAGGTCCGCCCACTGGGGGAACTGAGCGCGCAGCAGCCGCCGGACCAGGTCGGCGTCGGTCGCCGCTTCGTCCGCGTGCATCTTGCCCATGTACCCACCAAGTTTCTCGGTTCCGGCCGGACTGTCGCATAGTCAACCATCGCCCATACCTCATATCCGTCAGCCGCTCACCAGGGCCGACGTCATCTCAGCGCACTGTCTGACGCACGAATGTTCCTCCCCCTGTCAGTTACGAGAGGGCGGGAGTCGTCACAGTGCGTGCCTGTTTCCCGCCACTCGGGCGGGGGACAGTTGCCGATCAGGAGTCGTGCAGCCAGATGCGAAGGGTGCCCAGTGTGTCGAATCCGCTGGCCTGTGCGTGCGCGAGATCGTCCCCGTGTTCGTATCCGACGAGGGGAAGGCCGGGGAAATGGGTGGCGACTGCGGCGATCGCTGATGCCCAGATGGCCTCGACGTCGCTGCTGTTGACGGCGAAGAGGTTGGAGAGGCCGATCAGCCCCGTGCTGCGATTCAGGATGGCACCGCCGGAAAGGCCTTCGCCGTCGTGGACGGCGAGCACCATCACGGACGGGTCGTCCAGTAGCGATGGTCGGAAGACGTCCGGGGTTCCGTCACCGCCGTGCCAAGCGGCCTGCCAGTCGCGAAGCTGGGCTGCCGTGGAGACCCGTTCGGTGCGCAGGGCCGGCGTTGCTGGTGCCGAGAGTTCCGCTGGGCGGTGGATCCACTGGGCATGGAAGAGCTCGACGAAGCCGCTGGAGGTGAGGTCGAGCGTGGCGAAACTGTCCTTGATCGAGCACCCGGGGGACGCGGTGTCGATCTCAGCAAGGAAGTCGGCCGGCACCGCGTCGTGGTGCAGAGTGACGGCGTCGGGGTAGTACGGCGGAGTGCGGCGGGAACTCCACCAGGCCGTCTTGCCGAAGGTCCCCGGAATGCCGTGGGACCGGCAGACCGAAGCACACCAGTCGGCATTGTTTCGAGCTGCGGCGGCCTGGATGGAGGTCATCTCGATTGAGGTCACCCGGGACAGGGTGACACTTCTGAGGCCCGATCGCACGTCAGTTTCCCACTTGGCTTGCTCGGTTGTCGTCAGTGGCCTCGGGGGCGTATCGGCTCCAGGGAGTTCCGGCTTCGGTGGCGATGCGGGTGGTGCTCTTGTCGTGGCAGCCGGTGCTTGAGTGATGGCGGAGGGACCGGGGCTTGGAGGACGAGTTCGCGGATGGCCGGGGTGTGGCCTTTCCTGGCCGGGATTCCGAGGCGCCGTAGCGCGTCGCACAGGGTGCCGAGGCTCAAGGGCCGGTTTGCGCGGCGTCCGGGGCCGAGCCATGCGGAATCATCAGCGCCTACCGCTGTTTTCCGTTCCGATACTTCCCCGGGCCCTGTCCTCCCGTCGGTGGATGTGGCCGATGAGTTCCTGCGCCAGGGACTTGATCGTGTCGAGACCGGCCCGACCCCAGGGGCGGGGCACGGTGTCGACGGCGCAGACCGCCCCCAGCGCGATGCCCGTACGGTCGATGAGCGGAGCCCCGAGATAGGAACGGATGCCTATGTCGTCGACGACCGGATTGCCGGCGAATCTCGGGTAGTCGCAGACGTCGTCCAGGACGAGCGCCTTCCGCCGTGCGACGACGTGCGGGCAGTAGCCGTGATCGAGGGCCACATATCGCCCGCCAGGGCCACTGCCCGCGGCCATGGCGCCCAGGTCGGAACCGGTGTGCGTACCGGCCGGCGTGTGCAGTCCGGCGAAGAACTGCCGGTTCCCGTCGATGAAGTTGACCATCGAGAAAGGAACATCGGTCATTTCGGCCACCTTGTCCGCGAACGCGTCGAAACTGTCGAACGATCCGCCGGCCCGTCCCCCGAGTCCGAGCGTCCGCAGCCGCTGGGCTCGGACGGGGGCATCGCGGTCGACGGGGGTCAGCAGCAGCCGGCCATGGGTGCGTCCGTTCACGGGTGGGCTCCGAAGGTGGAGAGCGGGGCAGGGTCGGAGGTGGCGTTGATCAGATGCTGGACCAGTGTGATCAGCGCTCCGGTGCCTGAGTTCGCGATCCTGGCGTCGCAGAGGACGACCGGTACCTCGGGCGGAAGGTCGAGCGCGGCCCGTACCTCGTCGGGGCCGTAGCGGTAGGCGCCGTCGAACTCGTTGATCGCGACGATGAATCCGATGCCTCGCCGCTCGAAGAAGTCGACCGCCGGGAAGCACTCCTCGAGCCGCCGGGTGTCGGCGAGCACGACCGCTCCCAGCGCGCCCTGGGAGAGCTCGTCCCACATGAACCAGAAGCGCTCCTGGCCCGGGGTGCCGAACAGATAGAGCACGTGCTGCTCGTCGAGGGTGATGCGGCCGAAGTCCATGGCGACCGTCGTGGCGGTCTTCGACTCGATACCCTTCAGGCTGTCGGTCGCCACGCTGACCTGGGTCAGCAGCTCCTCCGTGCTCAGCGGTGCGATCTCGCTGACGGCGCCCACGAACGTCGTCTTGCCGACGCCGAAGCCGCCCGCCACCAGCACCTTGAGCGCGACGGGGAAGCACTCGGGGCCCCCGGGGACGTCCCCTCCGCCCGAGGTGCCGAAGCCGTCAGAGCTGTCGTCGTAAGCCATCGAGCACTGCCTCCAGCAGAGATCGGTCGGTGGGCATGTCATGGAAGGCGGGCGGATGCGCGGTGACTGCGCCGCAGTCGACCAGATCGGAGACGAGCACCTTGGTGACGACTGCGGGCAGCCGCAGATGCGCGGCGATCTCGGCCACCGAAGTGGGTCCGCCGCACAGCCCGAGCGCTACGGAGTGCTCGGGGCCGAGATGCGTCTGCGGATCGGTGCCGGTGGCCCTCACCAGGGAGAGCAGATCGAGCACGGCGGTCGGACGGGTACGGCCGTTGCTCACGGTGTACGGACGGATGAGCCGGCCCGCGGCGTCGTCGAGCAACGGCCCGTCCTGCGTGGCCGGCACTCTCACAGCCCCGTGGTGCTCGGTGCCCCGGCCGCTTGTCTGGCCGGGGTCGTCAGATACGGTCGGACGCTCTTGACCAGCATCGTCATCTCGTAGCCGAGCACTGCGGCATCTGCCTCGCGTCCGGCGAGGACAGCGAGACAGGTGCCGGAACCGGCGGTGGAGACGAAGAGCAGGGTCGAGTCGAGCTCCACCACCACCTGCCGGACCTCCCCGTTGTCCCCGAAGCGCGCCCCGGCGCTGCGGCCGAGGGAGTACAGACCGGCGGCCAGCGCCGCCATGTGGTCGGCGCTGTCCGCGTCCATGCCGTGGAGGGACTTCACCAGCCCGTCGGCGGAGAGCAGGACCGCGCTGCGCGTGTACGGCACACGCTGTACCAGCCCGCTCAGCAGCCAGTCGAGGTCGGCGACCTGGCCGGACGGCATATCGGTCGTCATGGTGCATCTACTCCTTCAAGGTATTCGTTTCGAGGGGGTCCGGTTCGGGAGGGAGCGGGGAGGTGGTCGCGGTGCCTCCGCGGACGGGCAGCGGTTCGAGGGACGGCCGGGCCGGCGGCCCGGACGCGTCGAGGGCGCCGACCGGGTGCTGTGCGGTATCGGCGTCCGCTTCGCTCCGGGCGTCGGCGAGCTCGATGCCCCGCCGGAATGACGCCATCAGCCCCGGGTCGTGCACAGGGGGTTCTTCGTCCTCGGCACGGGGGGCGGGGGCTTCGCGCAGCTGCGGGACCAGGTGTTCCTGGTGGGCGCGCCTGGGGAGTTGGGGCCGGCCCATGGTGCCGCGCACGGTTCCGGGCTCTGGCTGGAGGGCCGGAAGTGCGTCGTCCGGGCGCTGGATGCCAGGTCGGGCGTCGGCGGGGGTGGGCCGGGTGACACGCTCGGCGCGCAACGGCAGTGGTGGCCCCTCACCCTGCCTTCGCGGCTGCTGGGACGTTTGGTGGAGGCGGAGCGGCTGACTGGGCACCGGGGCCTGCCAGTTCGGGGCCGGGCTCAGTTTCCGCTGGTGCGCGGTGGCGTCCTGGGCGGGCGGGCGGTGTACGGGCCCGGGCGGCGGGACCGGGACGGCGTCAGCCGTGGTGGGTGCCTCGGTGTCGGCGCCGAGCAGGGACTGCGGGAGTACCAGTACGGCCTGGGTGCCACCGTAGATGTTGCTCTGCAGCCGGACCGCGATGCCATGCCTGCGGGCCAGCGATGCGACGACGAAGAGCCCGATCCGGCCGTCCTGGAGCAGATGGGCGACGTTCACCAGGTCGGGGTCGGCGAGCAGGGCGTTCATCCGCTTCTGCTCGTTGCCCGGCATGCCGAGCCCCCGGTCCTCGACCTCCAGGGCCAGTCCGGCGGTGACGTGCTGGGCTCGCAGCAGCACCTGGGTGTGCGGGGCGGAGAACACGGTGGCGTTCTCGACGAGTTCGGCCAGCAGATGGATCACATCAGCCACGGCGTGACCGCGCAGGGTGCCGTCGATCGGCGGCACCAGTTTGACCCGCGGATACTGCTCGACCTCGGCGATCGCGGAGCGCAGCACCTCGGTCATGGTGACCGGGTTGCTCCACTGGCGCCGGGAGACGGCCCCGCCGAGGACGGCGAGGTTCTCGGCGTGCCTGCGGATGCGGGTGGCGAGGTGATCGACCTGGAAGAGGCCCTTGAGGAGATCGGGGTCCTCGACCTCGTGCTCCAGCTCGTCGAGCAGCTGGATCTCCCGGTGGACGAGGGACTGGAGGCGGCGGGCGAGATTGACGAAGACCTCGACCCGCTGTTCCTCGCCGGAGTTGTTGCTGAGCTGTGCTGCCTGGACGACGGCGGCGATGGCCCCTTCGTGCGACCGGCCCATTTCCTGTGCGAGCAGGTCGAAGGCGTCACTGCCGGGGGCGACGGGCCGCGGGGGGCGCCGCGCGGGCGCCGGTTCTCCATTGCGGAGCTTCTCCACCAGCCGCTGCAGGTCGGCCTGGCCCTGGGCACTGGCACGGCGCAGGGCCAGGCAGCGGCCGAGGACGGTGGTCGTGACCCGGTTGGCGCCGAGGAATGCCGCGACCACGGCGGCGACGGCCAGCGCCCCGGATCCGCCCAGCGCGGTCCAGAGTTGGGTGGTCGGGCGGGCACCTGTGGAACGGATGGTGAAGATGACGGCTGCGGCACCGCTCAGCACCACGGCGATGGCCGGGAGCAGGGCGGTTCGCAGGATCTGGGGGCGCAGGCGGGCGTCAGGAGATGGCTGTGCGGGGCGCGGCCTGGCCGCGGCCGAGTGGGCATGGGCGCCCGGCCGGCCGTGCCGCGCGCCCTCTCGGCGTTCCGGTCGCGCTTCAGGTGCGCGAAGTTGAGACATCAGCGTCCTCGGTACAGGGGGCACCAGGAATCGGCGTTCGTGCGGTGGCACCTACGGTGGTCGGTCAGGCTCGGGTCAGCGCTCGGCCATGCTCGAACGATATGAGCCCAGCGTTGATCACCGGCCACACACAGTAGTCGCCAATCGAGCTCCCGCGACGGGCAGTTGTCAAACTTGCCCGCCATCCGTCCCGCTCTGGTATGAGCTCTCGCACAAGAGACCGATAACACCGCATTGATATGGGTAACCCGGCAGCCGGACCGCCGGGCGGGTTCGTAGCGCTCAGTGAGACGGAACGACAGGTCCAGTTCGGTGGTCCGCGTGGGCAGGTCGAGGCGGGTGGTGCGCAAGCCCAGGAGTTCCCAGGGGCCCCACGGTTCGGCGACCCGTGTCCCGCCCCCAACCGACGTCCAGCACCAGGCGTTGACACTGCTCCCTCTCCGCCATCGGTCAGCCCGCCGCACGGCGCGTACCACATGAATCCGGCACAGGCGACAGGGCGCCACGATGCGCAACGGCCACCGGCCCGACGCCTGACACGCAATCTTTACCACCCCCTCAAGTACTGCCATGCTGACCGGGTTTGAGAAATCGAAGGAGGTTCCTTGTCTCGCATATCAACTCTGGCGGCGGCACTCACCAGCGCTTTCGCCCTCATTTCCGGCAGCGCCGTCACAGCGTCGGCCGCGCCCGCGATGCCCGCCGGAGCAACGGCCCCCGCGACCGCCCCGGCCACCGCCGGGCAGCAGGTCGACCCGGTGGTCTGGACGCCCTGCAACCCGGACCCGTCCAAGCCCGATCCCAAGATCTACGACTGTGCCGTGTACCCGGTGCCACTGGACTATGCGAACCCGTCAGGCGAGAAGATCGGTATCGCCATGATGCGGCGGCGCGCCGGCGACCCTGCCAAGCGCATCGGTTCGCTCTTCCTCAACCCCGGCGGCCCGGGCGGCAGTGGTTACCTGTGGGCCACCACGACCCGGTTCGAGCCCCGCGTACAGGAGCACTTCGACCTGATCGGCTTCGATCCCCGCGGCGTGGCCCGGAGCAACCCGCTACGGTGCTTCAAGACCGACGAAGAGGCCGACGCGGTCTTCGGCCGAATGACCGGTGTGCCTGTCACGCCGGCCGAGGTGGACGGCACGCTCGCGGCCACCAAGGACTACACCGACGCGTGCGCCCGTAACGCGGGTGCGCTCATCCAGCACATGTCCACCATGAACGTGGTGCGCGACCTCGACCGCATGCGTCAAGCCGTCGGTGACGCCCAGCTCAACTTCGCCGGGTTCTCCTACGGCACGTTGATCGGCGCCACCTACGCCAACATGTACCCGGACAAGGTGCGCGCCCTCATCATCGACGGCAACGTCGACCCGCAGCTGCGCCTGCACAACGGCCTGGAGTACGACCGGCAGCGCGCCGCAGGCGGCTTCGAACTCTCCCTGGACGAGTTCCTCAAGCGCTGCAAGGCCGCCGGTGCGCCGCGCTGTGCGTTCGCCGAGGGCGACACTCGCGCCAAGTTCGACGCGATCCGCGACCACCTTCGCACCAGCCCGGTGACCCTGCCGAGCGGTTCGCAGGTCACCCTGAGCAGCTTCACCAGTCAGGTCGCCGACGCCCTGTACGCGCAGACCCGACTGGCACCGCTGGCCCGCTCGTTGCAGGCACTGCACGAGGCGATCAACCCGCAGCAGGGCTTCGGCGCGGGGGCATGGACGGTATCCACGGACGAGGCGGACCGGCTGGCCAAGGTTGTCCCGGCGGCGCTGCGTGAGGCCCCCGCCGACTCCCCGTACACCGCCGACGACTCCTACTACGGCGTCAACTGCCAGGACAAGCCGTACCCGACGAACCCCAAGGTGTTTGCGAACCTGGCCCGCCCCTGGGAGCATGACGCCCCCACCTTCGGCCGGTACCAGGCCTACGACGCGCCCGCATGCGCGACCTGGCCGTCGCCCGCACGTGCCGCTGAGCAGTACCCCGGCCCGTGGAACAAGCAGACCGCCAACCCGGTCATGGTCATCGGCAACACCTTCGACCCGGCCACCCAGTACAAGTTCTCCCAGAACATGCAGCGGGAGCTCGGCAACGCCGTGCTGGTCACGGTCGACGTGATCGAGCACTGCGCGGTCGGCCGGAGCAAGGCGCTCAACGGGCTGGTGACCTCCTACCTGGTGGACCAGGTCACGCCGAAGCCCAGCCAGGTCCTCAAGCCGGACCTCGACCCGTTCCCGGTGCCGAGCGCCTGACATATCGTCTGAGAACGGGAAGCACGTACACCACCGCGGGCGCGATGACGGCCGAACCGCCGGTCAGCGCGCCCGCGGCCCTCCTCCGCCGAGCGCAGCTACTGCTTCTGGAACCCGTACGACTGCTCCAAGGCACGTGACCAGGCGGAGGTCGCTCTCAAGTACGCCAAGGAGCTCTACCCCGACGAGACCCTCTTCCAGGGCACCGGAGATGCCTTCCGGCACTGCTACTGGAACGCTCTGATGGAGGTCTTCGTCGACCACGAGACGGCGTACGAGGTGGCGACCCGCCACGAATCCCAGTCCCGGGGCGTCGACAAGGAGATGGACCTAACGAACAACAAGAAGGGGCGCGAAATCGGCCGCTACTACAAGGCCCGCTACTCCAAGGCCGAGGCGTACAAGAAAACCCGGAGTTGGTGCAAGAGCCATGTCTCAACGGGCAAGCTCTGGATCATCAAGAACGGTCGTCTGGTAAGGAGCAACGCGTGATGACCGTGTTCCACCGCCGAGTCGTGCCGGTGCTGCTGCTCGGCCAGGTCGCGTACGTCGCCCTGCTGGAGCTGGCGTTCACTTTGGTGCCCGACACGGCGGAGATCGACCACACCGATCCCAGCACCTCCTCCGCCGTGCTGTACGCGCTGCTGGTCGCTGTGGCCCTCCTGGCCATGATCGGCGGAGCCGCCCTGCTGGGCTCGGCACGGGCCAGGGAGAGGACACCTCGTGCGCTGCACGTGGGCTGGCTCTCCCTGCTCGGACTCGGTGAGCTGGCCATCGCCGTGATGTTCCTGAGAACGGTCGCCACCGGGGCCTCGGGCCCGGACGCACTGATCGGCGTGCTGGCAAGCGTGGCGAGCTGCGCAGTCGCATGGTCGTGTCTGACCGAAACGGGCGCGGTGCTGCGACGCACTCCCGCCTGAGCCGGGTCGGGCGGAGGCCTGCACAGGCTCCGCCCGACCTGCTTGCTCCCAGAGGGCGGCGAAGTCGGCGTGGGCCTGCTCGACGGCTTCGGGAGCCGACGCTCTCTCAGCCGCAGCCGCTCGGCAGGCGCCCAGCCTCGAACCGCAGGGTCTTGCGCTCGCTGAGGGCGGCTTTCATAGGTGAGTTGAAGGCCGGCCACCACCACCTCTGAGTCGACCGGGTCCCGGATCGGCAGACGCGGGCCGGTGGTACCGGCCCGCGTCGGGTCAGCGCACGGTGACGGGCTTTGTGGTGGCCGTGCCGTTGGTCCAGCCGTTGCGGTGGGCAGTGATCTTGACCGTGATCTTCTGGCCACGGTCGGCCTTCACCGGGACGTAGGTGGACTTGGTCGCGCCGCTGATGGACTTGCCGTTGCGCTTCCACTGGTACGCGTAGGAAGTGGCGGACGGCGACCAAGTACCGCGGGCAGCCGTCAGCTTGTAGCCGACCTTGGCGGAGCCGGAGATCGACGGCGCGGTGGTGGCCTTCAGGGCGGGGCCGACCGCGACCTTCAGCGCAGGTGAGGTGGAAGCGACGGAGCCCGCGCCGTTGCTGACCGTGACCCGGCAGGACACCTTGTGGGCGTAGTCGGCAGAGGTGAGGGCGCGGGTCTTGGCGGTGGCGCCGGAGATGACCGCGCCGTCGCGCAGCCAGGACCAGGTGGCCTTGGTGTTGGTGCCGTTCCAGGCGGCGGAGCAGGTGAGGGTGGAGCCGGTTCGGGCCGTTCCGCTCATCGCAGCGTTGGTGGTGATCTGTGGCTTGATCAGCAGGGTCTGCGACTGGGACCACACCTGGGAGGTGTAGCCGCCGCTGCCGGTGTACTCGGCCTTGCGCCACAGCACCGTGGCCCGGCCGTCCGGTCCGGCAGCCACCTCGCCCGCGAGGGCGTCGGTGTTGGAGACGGCGGCAACGGGCGTGCTGTTCAGAGAGGTGGCCTTGCTCCAGGTGCCGTCGGCGCGCACCGCCCACTCAAGGTAGTTGTCGTCGCCGTTGTCGATGCTCGGCACCTGCGGCCACACGACCTGCACGGTTCCGTCAGCGCCGATGGAGGCGTCCACCTGCCAGTTGACGTAGCCGGTGGACAGCGTCTTCGGCGCGGACCACGTCCCGGTGCTCGCGGTGCGGGTCACGGTCTGCACAACGGGGGTACCGGCGGTGCGGCTCCAGCCCGTCCACACGTAGGTGACGTCACCGTTGGGCGCGGCCAGCGGTTCGCTTCCGTCGCTGTAGTTGATGGCGGAAACGGCGGTCTGAGCGGCACCCCAGCTGCCCGAAGGAGCGGTACGGGTGGCGGATTTGAGGTCGTCGGCGCCGTTGCGCCACAGCACGGTGGTGGCGTTCTTGGCGTCCATCGCCACCTGTACGTTGCTGGACGTGGCGTCGGTGCCGGGCAGCACGGAGGCGCTGCTCCAACTGGGCTGGGCCGAGGTGCGGGTGGCAGTGGAGACCGCGTGCTCGTCGGTGAAACGGTTGAGTTCGTCCCAGACCGCGGTGGCGGCGCCGCCGGGGGCCACCGCGAGGTCGATGCTCCAGATGGATCCGGTAGTGGTGGAGCCCAGCGTCCGGGGTGCGGACCACGCCCGGTCGCCGGGGGCAAGGGCGGCGGTCCTCACATCGTAGTTCCGGTACCCGTCGCCCTGGTCCCATACGGCGGTGAAGGTGCCGTCGGCCGCCGCGGCCAGGCGGGGCGTGGACATGTCCAGGCCGTCCCAGGCGGCGAGCGTGGCCGGGGCGGACCAGGCTGCTGTGGCCGGGTTCCAGCCGGCGGCCAGGGCGACCAGCGAACCGTCTGCACCACTGCCGTCCAGCCAGGTCACCACGGCCCGCCCGCTGGCGCTCACGGCAAGGACGGCCGCGGAATTCTTATCACGCCCGGTCGCCAGGGTGTGCGGCGCACTCCACGTCGCGCTGCCGGAAGGCCGGACGGCGGTCCGGAAGTCCCAACCGGTGGCCCCGGCGGCCTTGTCCCGCCACAGCGCGAACGCGGCGCCGTCACCGGCCACCTGGACATCGATGAGAGTTTGCTGGCCGTCCGCTCCGGTCAGGGCGACGGCTGTGCTCCACGGCCCCGCCGACGCGGTGTACCCGGCGGCGGCCGAGGGAAGGGCGGTGCCCAACGAGACCGCGGCCACGGTGGTGGCGAGCGCCACGGCGGCAGTCTTCGGTCTGCGTATCTTCAGTGCCATGACGGCTCCTGTCTCAGGCGAGCGCGTCTTGCGCCCGGCATGCTCGCGCACATCGGAGCGAGCGGGCGCAGCACCGGCGGAAGGCACATGGCGTAGATGCCCTCATGCGGATCACGACGCCGCCGCTCCCGCGCCGTGGCCATGATGACAGGACGGAGTAACGGACCATGATGCCAGGTGCTGGCAATCCTGTACGGACCACGATGCCGGGTTTGATAGTGGTGGGCTCGCGTATTCAACTGTCACCAGTGCCGTTGTCGGCGCCGCGTTCGACGATCAGGGTGATCTGTACGTCTCGGCACTGGTCATCAATACGAACGGGGAGCTCGTCACCCGCTACGACAAGCAGCACCTGTTCACGTCGGAACGCGAGATCTATTGCAACGGTGCGGCCGGATGCACCCTTCAGCTCGAGGGCTGGCGCCTGGGACTGGGTACCTGCTACGACTCCGGCTTTCCCGAGCACGCGCGTGCGGCGGCGCTGGACGGCTGCCACGCCTACGTCGTCGACGCCCTGTTCAGCGTCGGCAATGGTTACCACGAGTCGCGCACATGGTTCCCGGCACGGGCCCTGAACAACACCTGCTACGCCGTGCCGGCCAATCACATCGGCACTACGGGGGCTGGAAGGCCTGCGGCTCCAGCACCATCTGGGGCCCGGACGGGCGGCCGCTCGCCGAGGCCGGCACGGATCAACCGGAGCTGATCACCGCCGACCTCGACCCGCAGGTCTGGGCCTTCTTGAGCCCTGGCTGTTGACCGGCCGGCGGGCCGGTCAGCGTTCGCCGGCCAGGTCGAGATCACCCTGGAGGGTGTCGGCCGAGGGCACGTCCACGGGCTTCGGGCGGCGCCAGGGGCGGGCAATCGGCGGGGAGACCGCGCGCCACCACCGATCGACCGGCAGAACGCCAGCGGGCTCGAAGGGCTCACCCGGGCACGGGACCGCCACGGGCTGGCCGACTTCCTCGGCCGCGTCCATCGTCCACTCCCCCGGCTCCGCCCAGGGATGGAGCGCAAGGTTGAAGGTGCCCCAGTGGATCGGTAGCAGCACACCATGCGGCCTCGATCCCTGCAGGTCAAGGTGCGCCTGCACCCCCTGCGCAGGCGTCATGTGAATGTCCGGCCACGCGCCAGGCAGCGGCCTGTAGTCCGTGTGGTTCCTGGGCCAGTACTCGGAGTAGGCGCCGATCTGGATCATCGTGGCGTCGAACGGGCCGTGCTCGGCGCCGATGTCCTTGAAACCGGGGAAGTAGCCGGTGTCCCCGCTGTGGTAGATCCGGTGCTCCGGGCCCGCGACGGCCCAGGACGCCCAGAGGGTGTGCTGCTGGTTGCGCAGGCCGCGCCCGCAGAAGTGCCGGGCGGGGGTCGCGGTCAGGCTGATCCCGGCGATGCGCGTGGTCTCGTTCCAGTCGAGCTCGCGCACCCGGTCGGCGGACACGCCCCAGCGCTCCAGGTGGGCTCCGACGCCGAGCGGCACGGCGAAGACTGTGTCCGAACCCGCCAGGGACTGAATCGTCGGCAGGTCGAGGTGGTCGTAGTGGTCGTGGGAGATGACGACCGCGTCGACCGGGCCGAGCGCGGCGAGCGGCAGAGGAACGGGGTGCAGCCGCTTGGGCCCGGCAAACGCGAAGGGCGAGCAACGCTCGCCCCACACCGGGTCGAACAGCACCCGGCGGCCGTCGATCTCGGCCAGCACGCTCGAATGACCCATCCAGGTGAGCCGCAGCCCCGTGGCGGGCGGCGCGGCGAGGTCGGCGAGCGTGGTGGCGTGGACGGGTACCGTGCCGGTCGGTGTCCTGCGGGCCCGCTCCTCCTTGTGGAAGAAGACCTTCGCGAACTCCGGCATGGAGCCGGACGGCATGGTCCGCGCCCCCATGGGGTTCTGGAAGACGCCGTCGGCGAAGTTGGGTGAGCGCCGGATGCGCTCCATGCGGTCGCCGTCGGGGTCGGCGCCGAATGCGGCAGGTCGCAGCGTACGGAGCCGGGTGCGGAGCGGCTGCAGGGAGTCAGCGCCAGTCACAACATCTCCTGAGGGAGTCGGTGTCGCTTCATTATGAGCAGGGGGTACGACCGTGCGAGTAGGAGACGGCCAGGGGAATGAATGACGGCCGGACCTCGCAGCCTCAGCCACGCGGCTGCCCGTACACATGCTCCACGTGCAGTCGCAGGACGATCCGCCGGTCGCGGACCATGGCACTGCGGTAGTCGTCCCAGTCGGGGTGCTCGCCCTGCACGTCGCGGTAGAGCGTGATCAGCTCCTCCACGGTCGCGTCGTGCGGATCGGCGGCGACCGGCGACAGCTCGGCGGTCCCGTCCGCGACCGTCCAGGCCCAGCGGTCCTTGCTGGTGACGTGGTAGCTCGCCCTGGGATCGCGCCGGAGGTTCCGCGTCTTCGCCCTGTCCTCGGTGATCGAGACGCGGATGATGCGCTCCTCGGGCCGGTAGAAGTGATTGACATTGGACAGCTGGGGCCGGCCGTCCCGCTTCAGCGTCACGAGCACCCCGTCGTTCTCCTCGGCGATCAGCCGGAGGAGCGCGTCCTGCTCTGCATCGAATCCCGTCATGCCGGAACCAACGTCCGTACCCGTCACAGGATTCCGCGATCCACCGCTCTGCGATGTCACATCCGGCAGCGCCCGGCCGTCGCAACCGTGACAGCAGCCGTCGGCATCCCCAGGAGAGCGCCCTGGTGGAGCTGACGACCATGGTCGCCGTGGAGAACATGCGCTCGCGGACGAACTCCGCACTGGGTCTGACCAGCCAGGGCTTCAAGGACCCGTGCGAGGTGCCGCGCCCCGCCGCCCTCTGACGGTCGCACTTCCGCCACTGAACACCGATTCAGCAAAGATCGGATTGACAGGGGCGCTCCCGCCTCTCAATACTGACTGGCGATTCAGTAAATCGACCTGTGGGTGGAGGGAGGCGGCATGCCCGAGCAGCCGAGGCCGACCTCATTGACCGGTGGCGAAGCCGTGGTTCGCGCACTGGCGGAGCACGGTGTGACGCAGGCGTTCGGGATTCCGGGAACGCACAACCTGGAGATCTACCGGCATCTAAACCCGTACGGCATCGCACATGTCACCCCGCGCCACGAGCAGGGCGCGGGGTACGCCGCCGATGCGTACGCGCGGGTCACCGGACGCCCCGGTGTGGCCATCACCACCACCGGTCCGGCGCTGCTGAACATCGCGGCGGCGGTCGGCCAGGCGTACTCGGACAGCGTGCCGCTGCTGGTCGTCTCGCCCGGCATGCCGCTGCGTCACCCGCGCCAGTCGACCGGCCTGCTGCACGAGATGCGCAGCCAGACCGAGGCGCTCCGGGGGGTCTCGGCCTTCAGCCACCGGGTGTCGACGGTCGAGGAGATCTTCTCCGCGGTGGCGCGCGCCTTCACACTCTTCCGCACCGGGCGCCCGCGCCCGGCCCACATCGAGGTGCCGCTCGATCTGCTGGAGACAAGGGAACCGGCGGGTCCGGTGCGGCTCGCCCCGCCGACGCCCGCGACCTGCCCGTCCGGGCCCGCGCTGCGGGACGCGGCGCGGGCGCTGCGGTCGGCCCGGCAGCCCGCACTGGTCCTCGGCGGCGGTGCCAGGAACGCCGCGGCGCAGTGCCTGACGCTGGCCGAGGAGCTGGGTGCGCCGGTGGTCACCACCGCCAACGGCAAGGGGATCGTCGACGAGACGCACCCGCTGTCGCTCGGGGTGTCGCTGCACAGCCCGTCCGTACAGCAGTGGCTGGCCGGGTGCGATGCGGTGCTGGCCGTGGGCACGGAACTGGCCGAGTCCGATCTCTGGTCCGCGCCGCCCGTGCTGCGCGCCACCCTGATCCGGATCGATGTCGACCCGGATCAGATGTACGCGGGACTGCCCGCGCAGCTGCCGCTCGTCGGCGACGCCCGCACGACCCTGGAAGCCCTGCGGCAGCAACTCGCCGAGACCCACGGCGCCCCGGCCTCCGGGGCTCTGGCCTCCGGGGTTCCGGACCGGCCCGGTGCCCTACGGGCGCTGCGCGGCAGGCGGGACGCGGAGACCGCGGAGCGCGATGCCCGCTGGCTGCCGTATCTGCAGGCCGTACGAACCGTCCTGGACGCGGACGCGATCCTGACCTCGGACAGTGCGCAGTGCTGCTACTACGGCGCGATCCCGCATCTGCCGGTGGGTCCGGCGGGGCGCTATCTCCATCCGACCGGCTTCGGCACGCTCGGCTATGCCCTGCCCGCCGCAATCGGTGCGAAGACCGCCTATCCCGCCCGTCAGGTGGTGGCGCTGAGCGGTGACGGCGGGCTGCAGTTCTCCGTGCAGGAACTCGCCACCGCCGCCCAGCTGCGACTGCCGCTGCCCGTCGTGGTGTTCGACAACGGCGGTTACGGCGAGATCCGCGACGAAATGGCGGCGCGCGGCGACACCCCCACGGCGGTCGATCTGCCGTCCGTCGACCTCCCGGCGCTGGCCCGCGCGTACGGCGGCCACGGTGTCCACGCCGATTCACCCGAGGCGCTCACCCCCGCCCTGTCCCGGGCCCTGACCACCCCTGGGCCCACCCTGATCACTGTGACCGAGGAGACCCCCCGATGACGACGTCGACGATGCCCGCGTCCCCGACCACCCCGCCGGCTCCGCTGATCTCACTGACCTGGACGGACCATGTCACCGGACGCCAGGGTCATCTGGTCGTCGACCGGCTGGTGCGCGGTGTGTCCAGCGGCGGGCTGCGGATGCGGGAGGGCTGCACGCTCGACGAGGTGGCCGGACTCGCCCGTGGTATGACGATGAAGGAGGCTCTGCACTTCGACGCAGACGACGCACAGGCCCGCTACATACCGCTCGGCGGCGCCAAAGGCGGCATCGACTGCGACCCGCGCGCCCCGGAGGCGTACGGGGTACTGGTGCGGTATCTGCGGGCCGTGCGCCCGTACATCGAGAACATCTGGACGACCGGTGAGGATCTCGGGCTGACGCAGGACCTCGTCGACCGGGCGGCCGCCGAGGCCGGGCTCGTCTCCTCGGTCCAGGCCGTCTATCCGCTGCTCGACGACGAGACGGCGGCGCGGCAGCGACTCGCCGATGCGTTCGCCGTCGAGGTGGACGGCATCGGGCTCGACGAGCTGGTCGGCGGCTGCGGGGTCGCCGAGTCGGCGCTCGCCGCGCTGGACCGGGCGGGCGTGGCGTACCCGGAGGTGCGCGTGTCCGTGCAGGGGCTCGGCACGATGGGCGGGGCGACTGCGCGGTTCCTGGCGCGGGCCGGGCTGAAGGTCGTCGCCGTGGCGGACATCAAGGGCACCATCGCCAACCCGGCGGGCCTCGACGTCGAGGCGCTGCTCACCGCCCGCGACGCGTACGGAACGGTGGACCGCGGTGCGCTGCGGGACGGGGACCACGAGCTGCCCGCCGACGCCTGGCTGGCCCAGGAGGCGGAGGTGCTCGTCCCGGCAGCGGTCTCGTACGCCATCGATGCCACGAACCAGGCTCTGATCACCGCCCGTTGGGTGGTCGAGGCGGCGAACATGCCGGTGCTGCCGGAGGCGGAGGCGCTGCTCGCCGGGCGCGGGATCACCGTGCTGCCCGATGTGGTCGTCAACTCCGGTACGAACGCCTGGTGGTGGTGGACCCTGTTCGGCGACATCGGCGCCGACGCCGAGGAGGCGTTCGGGCACACCCGTCGCTCGATGCGCGCCCTGATCGACCGGATGCTGGCCCGCGCCGAGGCCGACGGCTCCACGCCCCGTGCGGCGGCCCATGCGCTCGTCGCCGAACGGCTGCCGGTGATGGCCGAACGGTTCGGCTGGTACCGGTGACGCTCCACGGGTCTTCTCTCAACTCCCCCTGATCGAAAGGGCTTACGGCGAACAGCTGCCATGGCAGCTTCCCGGGGGATCGCGTCACGGGTCGGTTTCGGCACGGATGCCGGGAACACCGGGCTGGTCGCACCGAGCTCCCCGCGGCGGCACGCACGGCCGACGGCAGGGGGAAGGTGACGGTGCCCGCGGTGGGCACCGCGAAGGTCGCCCTGCGCACCGCCGTCACGGACACCTCGGGTGCCTCGCTGACGGAGACCCTGATCGACGCGTACAACTCCGGCTGCGCCGATATCTGGTGCTGACCGGCGCCGAAGCCCCCAGGTGACAGGTGGTGAGCAGGGGGCGGGGCCGGTGCGGTCCCGCCCCCCACCCGTCCGGGACCGGCGCATTGGTTAGGGTGACGCCGTGGCAAGAGTGCGATTGAGCGTGGCTGAACGACGCGAGGAGTTGCTGCGCGCTGCCGTCGAACAGATCGAGGTGCGCGGTGTCGCGGCGGTACGGATCGCCGATGTGGCCTCCGTGCTCGGCGTGAGCAACGCCCTGGTGCTCTACCACTTCTCGACGAAGGAGAAGCTGGTCGCAGCCGCCTTCGCGCATGCGGCCGAGGCGGACCTCGCCCATCTGCGCAAGCTCCTGAGCCGCCGCACGAGTGCGGTACGGCGGTTGCGCGCCGCCGTCCGCTGGTACGCACCGACCGGGCAGGCCAAAGGCTGGCGGCTGTGGATCGAGGGCTGGGCTGCCTCGCTCCGGGACCCGGCGCTGCGCAATGTGGCCGGCGATCTCGACCAGCAGTGGAAGGCGGAGCTGGCCGAGGTCATCGAAGAGGGCGCCGCCGCGGGTGAGTTCCATTGCGACGACCCGATGTCCGTGGCCTGGCGACTGACCGCCCTGCTGGACGGCCTGGCCGTCCAGATGACGTCGTACGCCGGTCCGCTCTCCCGGGCCACGATGCTGGCGTGGACCGACGAGGCACTCGCCCGCGAACTGGGCATCGACCACGCGGCGCTGACGGCCTGACCCGGCCGGCCGCTCCGCCTCCTTCGCTGCCTTCCGCCCTGTCGGCCGATCAGGTCTGACGCAGAGGCGCGTACACCTCTGCGTCCAGGCCGAAGGTCCAGGCGACGCCGTCCTTCGCGGTGCGGGTCGCAGGCGGTACCCGCAGCCAGTACGTACGATGGGTCCCGTCGGGCTCCGGGGTGGAGTTGACCACCTCGACCATCACCACGTCCTCGTCGCCGTCCAGTGCGATCCGCCACAGGACGCCCGTCTCGTCCCGGTGCACCGGGACGGCGCCCGACTCGGTGAGGTAGCGGTCGTAGCCGTAGAACTCCAGCATGATGCGGCGCAGCTCCGCGTTCTCCTCCTCACGTATCCGCTCCGGGGTCAGCGCCGTCAGTTCCGCGAGGAATTCGGCAGGAACGGGCATGCCGCGCCAGGCGTACAGCGCGAACCCGTCGCGGTACGAAAGGGCAGGGCCGTCCCCGCGGTCGAGCCGGCCCGCCTCGTCGCGGTGGAGCGTCGCCGGGCGTTCGCTGATCACCACGGTGCGCTCGTACGGCCACCACCAGCCCGCGTGCCGGGCCACCTTCGCCAGGCCGACGAGCCGGTCCCCGCGACCGTCGAACGCGGCGAGCCACGCCGCGTCGTGCTGGCCGAGGACCGCGTCGAGCAGCACCAGGCGTACCTCCGACTCGTCCTCGGGGCTTTCGGCGAGGGCCGAGACGACACCGGTCCGTATCCGCTCGGCGAGCGCGGCCGTGGTCTCCCAGAGCTGGGCGCCCGTGGCCGACCAGAGAGAGGACCAGCCTGCCGGGCCCAACTCGTCGTACATCCGGCGCCGTTCCTCCGCCCATGGGCGGGTCCGCACCTCGTCGCGCACCGAGCGGCCCGCGTCGACGAGCTTCCCGACCGCCTCGACGGCCGCCTTCGGCGAGTCGGCCCAGACAATCTGCTCCGGCTCGGCCAGTCCCGCGCTGCGGTAGGCGAGGCGGACCCCGTCCTCGGCCGCCCCCCGGTCCGCCGCACCGGTCGCCGCTGCCACGGTCCGCCATGAGTCCACGTACTGCATCGGTTGTCCCCGTCCCCTGTTCACTCTCTTGATCTCTGCTGTTCGCTGCCTGCCCGGCGTGTTCGCCGTGCCGCCCGGTGCCTGTCCGCTCCGTCGCGCGCTGCCTGCCCGGACCCGGTCGGCTCAGTCCGCGACGATGCGGACCGCACCCGGTGCGTACTCCCGCTGGCGCACAACGCGGTACCAGCCCTTCGGCAGGGGTATCGCCGCATGCTCCTCGTGCACCACCCTCCCGCCGTCGGGGAGATGGAGCAGCATCGGGCCGAAGGCGCCCGCCTCGCGCATCAGCCGACCGGGCCCCTGGACTGCGTGCGCATGACCGGTGACCTCGCCCAGCGCGAGCACCATCCGCCCGCGGGCGTCCCTCGGCTCCCCCGGCGCGTCGGCCAGGTGCGCGGGCACCTCGGACTCGTCCAACGACACGATCAGTACATCGCCCTGCCGGTACACAGACGTCTCCCTTCCAGAGTGGCACCCGCTGTGCCGACCCTGGAGAAAACGCTAAGGGGAGGGTCTGACAATCGGTCACAACCGATCCCGCCCGCCGCGTTGTCAGTGGGGCTTGATAAACCTTGCGGACATCAGCCGTCCCCCAGTCTCAGGAGCTCAGGGTCATGTCCGGTGTGGATCATCTGCACGAGTTGCTCGGCCTGCCGGCCGTCGACTTCCGGCACGCGACGAACGAAGCCCCGGCGCAGGCCGCCGATGCCGCGGCCTGGCGTATCGCGGTCGACCCGTACGACGACGAGTCCGAGATGACCTGGGAGCAGGCGTTCCAGGCATTTCTCGCTGCTGTCGACCCTGCCGGCGTGCGGGCCCTGATCATCGGCCAGTGGGGCGAGTCGTACGAGGAGACGTCGTCCTACCCGATCGATCTCGTGATCGCCGCCGCCGACCGGCTGACCTCGCTGGAAGCCGTCTTCGTCGGCGACATGACGGCCGAGGAGAACGAGATCTCCTGGATCGAGCAGTCCGACGTCACCGCGCTGCTGGGGGCGTTCCCCGGTCTGCTGGAACTGGGCGTGCGCGGCGGTACGGGCCTGGAGTTCTCCCCGACGAAGCACGAGCGGCTGCGTTCGCTGACCATCGAGACGGGCGGGCTGCCGGCCGGAGTGATCCGCGGCATTCTGGACAGCGAGCTGCCCGCGTTGGAACGGCTCGATCTCTGGCTCGGTGTCTCCGCGTACGGCGGCGACGCCGAAGTCGCGGACCTGGCCCCGCTGCTCTCCGGCTCGCGCTTCCCCCGCCTGCACCACCTCGGTCTGCGCAACAGCGAGGTGCAGAACGAGATCGCGACGGCCGTCGCGGGCGCCCCGGTCGTCGCCCAGCTGCGCACCCTCGATCTGTCGCACGGGACGCTGGGCGACGAGGGTGCGGCCGTGCTGCTCGAAGGCCAGCCGCTGACCCATCTCGAACGGCTCGATCTGCACCATCACTTCCTCACCGCGCCGATGGAGCGCCGGATCAAGGAGGCGCTGGAACCGCACGGTGTGCAGGTCGATGTGTCCGAACGCGAGGAACCCTGGGACGACAACGGGGCCGAGGGCCGCTACACCGCGGTTTCGGAGTGACGCCCCATGACTGACATCGACCATCCCGAGACCTTCCACGGCCTGCCGGTCCTCACGCTGCCCGGCCCCGGCCTGCCGCGCACCGGTCCGCTTCCGGCGGCGGACGCGGTCGCCTGGCGGCTGGAGAGCGCCTGGCAGGGCAGTCTGACGTTCGCCACTCTGTGGCACCACTTCCTCGACACGGTCGACACCACCCAGGTGCGAGCCCTGCTGATCGGCCCGTGGTGGCAGGAGGAGTACGAGCCGTTCGCCCCCGTTGTCGACCTGCTGGCGGACCACGCGGACCGGTTCCCATCCCTGCGGGCGCTCTTCCTCGCCGATGTCGTCAGCGAGGAGTGCGAGCTCTCGTGGCTGGAGATGGCCGACATCACCCCAGTGTTCGAGGCGTTCGGACAGCTTCAGGAGCTGACGGTGCGCGGCTGCGGTGAGCCGATGGCCGACCGGCAGACCCTTGATCTGCGACCGGTGCGGCACGAGGCGCTCACCTCGCTGCGGTTCGAGTCCGGCGGCCTTCCGTCGGCCGTCGTGCGGGCGGTCGGGGCGTCGGAGCTGCCCACGCTGGAGCACCTCGAACTCTGGCTCGGCGTCGCCGAGTACGGCGGGGACGCGACGGTCAAGGACCTTGCGCCGCTGCTCTCCGGTGCCGCGCTCCCGAGCCTGCGCCATCTGGGTCTGCAGAACAGTGAGATACAGGACGAGATCGCGGCCGCGGTGGCGTCCGCCCCGGTTGTCGCCCAGCTGGAGTCGCTCTCCCTGGCGATGGGCACGCTCGGGGACCTCGGAGCCGAGGCGCTACTCGCGGGCCAGCCGCTCACCCACCTGACCTCGCTGGATCTGCACCACCACTACATCAGTGCCCCCTTGGTGGACCGCCTCGAAGGACTGCTCGGTGCCGACCGGGTCCATGGCGAACCGAACGAGGTGGAGTACTGGGATCCGGATGAGGACGACGAGCGCTATGTCGCAGTCACCGAGTAGGGCGGGCGGCCCGGCGGTGCGCTTCGCCGTTGTGGGAGTTCCCGGCAACCGCCGGGTCACACTCTTCCGGGACGCCGTACGCGCCGCCGGGCTACCGGCCGCGCGCGTGGTGCCCTGGCTCGACGTCCTGGGCGGCAAGGCCGTTTTCCGGCCGGGCGAGACCGTACGGATGGACTCGCCCGGTGAGGACGCCGAGGTCGAGCGGTTGCTGCGCTCGGTGGACGATCCGACGAGGGTCGAGGGCACCGCCCTCTGGTACACCCGGTTCACCGGAGCGGTGCGGACGGTCGCGCGGGCGGCCGGAGCGGTCGGAGCGGAACTGCTCGACGCCCCGGGCGATATCGCGGTGCTGTTCGACAAGCGGCTGTGCCATGCCGTGCTGGACGGCGCCGGGGTCCCTGTACCGGCTTCGCCGACCTCCGGCTCCGCGGCGCCCGTGGTGCGCGACTGGGCGGATGTGCGCGAGCGGATGGCTCAACACCGCATGCCACGGGCCTTCGTGAAGCTGGCGCACGGCTCGTCCGCCTCGGGGGTGCTGGCCGTGGAGACGGCAGGTCCCGGCCGGGTGCGGGCGACCACGTCGGTGGAACGCGACACGTCCGGACGGCTCTTCAACTCGTTGCGGGTGCGCCGCTGCACGACGGAGCGCGAGGTGGCGGCGGTCGTCGACGCGCTCGCACCGGACGGACTGCACATCGAGCGCTGGCTGCCCAAGGCATCGCAGCGAGGGCGCTCGGCCGACCTTCGGGTCCTGGTGGTGGCGGGCCGCGCCACCCATGCCGTCGTACGGACCAGCCACTCCCCCATGACCAATCTTCACCTCGGCGGCGAGCGCGGAAGCCTCGACGAGGTCCGCGCGGCCGTCGAGGCGGCGGGCGGCAGCTGGGCCGAGGCCCTGGCCGTGTCCGAGCGCGCCGCTGCCTGCTTCCCGGACACGCTGTGTGTGGCCGTCGATCTGCTGCCCGCGACCGGCTGGCGGCGGTTCGCCGTCGGCGAGGTCAACGCCTTCGGCGACCTGCTGCCACGCCTGACCGGGCTGCCCGGCAGCGGCTTCGAGGGCCTGGACACCTATGCGACGCAGGTCGTCGCCGTACTGAACAGAGCAAGGAACCACCGTGCAAGCGCCACCCCCTGACACCGGACGGGCCGTCGCCGACATCCGCGAAGCGGACGCCGCTCCCTCGGAACACGCCGGGAATCCGGACATGAGCGAGATCGTGGGCAGTCACGATCTGCTGCTCATCACCCTCGACACCCTGCGCTACGACGTGGCGGCGGAGCTGGCCGCCGCCGGACGCATCCCGCATCTGGCCCGCCATCTGCCGGGCGGAGTCTGGGAGAAGCGGCATGCCCCAGGCAGCTTCACCTATGCTTCGCACCAGGCGATCTTCGCGGGATTCCTGCCGACGCCCGCCGCCCCCGGCCCGCATCCCCGGCTGTTCGCGGCACGCTTCGCGGGCAGTGAGACCACCGCTTCCCGGACCTTCGTCTTCGACACCCCCGATCTGGTGTCCGCTCTCGCCGGAGCCGGTTACCGCACGGTGTGCATCGGAGGCGTCGGCTTCTTCAACCGGCAGGGCCCGCTCGGTTCCGTGCTGCCGGCCATGTTCCAGGAGAGCCACTGGGAACCCGAGTTCGGCGTCGCGTCACCCACCTCCTTCGAAGCCCAGGTGGCGCGGGCGGAGCAGGTCGTCGCGGGGCTGCCCGCCGAACAACGGCTGTTCCTCTTCGTCAACGTGTCGGCGCTGCACCAGCCCAACTGGTTCCACCAACCCGGCGCCACCCGCGAGTCGGGTGACTCCCGCGCCACGCACGCCGCCGCCCTGGAGTACGTCGACGCACACATCGGCCGGCTCCTTGCCGCCGCGAGCAGCCGCCGGCGCTGCTTCGCCATCGTCTGCTCCGACCACGGCACGGCGTACGGGGACGACGGCTACACCGGTCACCGGCTCGGCCACGAGTCCGTCTGGACCGTTCCGTACGCGCACTTCTTCCTGGAACCGGGGGCCACCGCACGATGACCAGTCCGCGCACCGCCCGCCCGTACCAGAGCTACGTCTACGCCTATCCGCACAAGACTGCGTACCGCCCGCTCACCGACCACCCCGTCGGCCGGCCCGCGCTGCGCGAGCTGTGGGCGGGAGAGCGCAAGGACGCGCTCTCGCTCTATCTCCACATACCGTTCTGCGAAGTCCGCTGCGGTTTCTGCAACCTCTTCACCCGGATCGGCGCCCCCGACGAGCTGACGACCCGCTATCTCGACGCACTGGACCGGCAGGCCACCGCCGTGCGTGACGCACTGGGTGACGACGAGCCGGTGCGGTTCGCCGCGGCGGCGTTCGGCGGCGGCACCCCCACCTTCCTGACGGCCGCCGAGCTGGAGCGGCTCTGCGACATCGCGGAGAAGCGGATGGGCGCCGACCTGCGGTCCGTGCCGCTGTCGGTCGAGACCTCGCCGTCGACCGCAACGACCGACCGGCTGGCCGTCCTCGCCGACCGCGGGACGACCCGGATCAGCATCGGCGTACAGAGCTTCGTCGACGCCGAGGCACGCGCGGCGGTCCGCCCGCAGCGCCGCGCCGATGTGGAGGCGGCGCTCGGCCGGATCCGGGACGCACGCATCCCGGTCCTCAACATCGACCTGCTCTATGGCATCGACGGACAGACCGAGATCAGCTGGCGTTCCTCTCTGGACGCGGCACTCGCCTGGCAGCCGGAGGAGCTGTATCTCTATCCGCTGTACGTGCGCCCGCTGACCGGACTTGGCCGGCTCGGCGCCGACGCCGAAGCAGCGGCGGACGCGGCCTGGGACGAGGAGCGGCTGCGGCTGTACCGGGCGGGCCGGGACCATCTCCTCGCCCACGGCTACGAGCAGGTGTCGATGCGGATGTTCCGCCGCGCCGACGCCCCGCAGCAGGGCCCCGCCGACTACGCGTGTCAGACGGACGGCATGATCGGGCTGGGCTGCGGCGCACGCTCGTACACCAGTCGGCTGCACTACTCCTTCGACTACGCGGTGGAGATGCGGGAAGTGCGGGCGATCATCGACGGCTACACCGTCACCGAGGACTTCTCCCGCGCGGAAGTGGGGCGGTATGTCGACGGCGACGAGGCGCGCAGGCGCCACCTTCTGCAGTCCCTCCTTCAGGCCGGGGGGCTGCAACTGGCTGAATACCGCGAGCGGTTCGGCACCGCTCCCGGTGACGACTTCCCAGATGAGCTGGACCGGTTCGAGGCGCGCGGCTGGCTGGACGGGTCTGCCGTGGCGTCCGGGCTGCTACGGCTCTCGCCCGAGGGGCTCGCCCACTCCGACGCGCTGGGTCCCGAACTGTTCTCCCCCGCTGTACGGGCCGCGATGGCCGCGTACGAACCGAAGTGAGCACTCCCATGGATCTGACGATCCTCTATCGGGGTCCCCTGGCGTCGTGCGACTACGACTGCCCGTACTGTCCGTTCGCCAAGCGGCGCGACAGTCCGGAGCAGCTCCGTGCCGACCGCGCCGCGCTGGAGCGGTTCACCGCGTGGGCGGCGGCGCAGACCAGGGACAGAGTCTCCGTGCTGTTCACGCCATGGGGCGAGGGGCTGGTCCGTTCCTGGTACCGCCGCGCGTTGGTGGAACTGGCGCAGCTGCCGCACATCGGCCGGGTCGCGATCCAGACCAATCTCAGCGGTCGTACACGGTGGCTGGCCGAAGCCGGTGGAGCCGACCGCGACAAGATCGCGCTGTGGTGCACGTACCACCCGGGGCAGACACCGTACGACCGTTTCCTCGCCAGGTGCCGGGAGCTGTCCGCCCTCGGTGTCCGGTACAGCGTCGGTGTCGTCGGTCTCGAGGAGCATTTCGACGAGGCGCGGCGGCTCCGTACCGACCTGCCCGACGAGGTCTATCTCTGGGTCAATGCCGCTGAGGGGCAGAGCTACACGGACGAGGATGCGGACCGCTGGACGGCCCTCGACCCCCTCTTCCCGTACAGCCGTCACCCGCACCGCTCGGCAGGCATGCCCTGCCGGACCGGCGAGTCCGTCATCTCGGTGGACGGCGACGGCACGGTGCGCCGCTGCCACTTCGTCCCGGCCGAGCTCGGCAACCTGTACGACGGCAGCTACCGGCGTGCGCTCGGCCCGCGGGCCTGTCCGCTCACCGTCTGCGACTGCCACATCGGCTATGTGCATCTGGAGACGCTGCCGTTGTACGACGTCTTCGCGGGTGGCGTCCTGGAGCGCATACCGGCCCGACGCCCCGGCATACCGGCGCCCTCGGGGCGCCGGTTCCTGCCGGTTTCCCCCGTCGCCGGACAGGCCTGAGAGGCAGAAAGGGAACGGGCCCGTCCGGCCGATGAGGCCGAAGCGAGGACCTAAAGCGGCAGGAGGTCCGGCCGCTTCGCCTCGACGTTGTCGCCGGAGGACTCGCCACGCAGCCGCCGCCCTATCCACGGAACCAGGTACTCACGCGCCCAGTGGATGTCGTCGCGCCGGACCTCCAGCGTGCCGCGCTGTGCCTGCGGGGGCCACTCCTGGTCGGGGTCGGCCGGCACATCGAGGCCGAGGACCTGGGCGGCGCGCAGCGCGACCCGGGTGTGCCCCTCGGGCGACAGATGGAGCCGGTCGTCGTCCCAGGCGCGCCGGTCCTGCACGGACTTCAGCGACCACAGGTCGAGGACCGGGCAGTCGTAGCGATCGGCGATGGAGCGCACATGGGCGGTGTACGTGGCGATCTTGCCGCGCAGATGGCGCAGGACGGGAACGCCGCGGGTGTCGAAGCCGGTGGTCACCAGGACGGTGCCGACCGAGTCGGTGAGCTCGGCGACCGCGCGCTCGAAGCGCTCGGCCACGTCGTCGGGGTCGGTGCCGGGCCGGATGATGTCGTTGCCGCCCGCGCAGAAGCTCACCAGATCGGGGGCGAGCTCCTTGGCGCGCGGTACCTGCTCCTCGACGATCTGGTCGAGGAGGCGTCCGCGTACGGCGAGATTGGCGTACCGGAAGTTTCCGTGCGCGGAGCCCTCGGGGCTCGTCGCCGCGTCGGGGTCCGGGAGCTGGTCCGCGAGAAGTACCGCGAAACGGTCCGCCCAGCCGACGAAGGTTCCGTCCGGGCCGGGGTCTCCGACTCCCTCGGTGAAGCTGTCGCCAATCGCTGCGTACGACCCGATGGCGCCATGCCGGTTGATGACGCCACGTTGATTGTTTCTCGAATCGTCTGCCACAAGCGCACATCCTGCACCGCCGAATGTGACCTACGCGACCGTAATAAGGGGTTGACGGGTGGTGAGATAGACCACCCGGTCAGGTTTTGGTAAACGGGGAATAAGCGAAGGGGCGGCGCGCCGCTGCGCACCGCCCCTTCACCGAGCCGACCGGATCAGCCGTGGATCAGACGTAGATCCCGTGCGAGGCCAGGTAGGCGATCGGGTCGATGTCCGACCCGTACGCCGGGCCGGTGCGGATCTCGAAGTGCAGGTGCGGGCCGGTGGCGTTGCCGGTGGCACCGGAGAGGCCGACCTGCTGGCCTGCGGTCACGGTCTGGCCCGCAGAGACGGAGAGCGAGGACATGTGGCCGTACTGCGAGTAGTGGCCGTCGGCGTGCTTGATGACGACCTGGTTGCCGTACGCGCCACCCCAGCCGGCGGTGACGACCGTGCCGGAGGTGATCGCCTTCACGCTGGTGCCGGTGGCGACCGGGAAGTCGATGCCCGTGTGGCTGCCGCTGGACCAGTTGGAGCCGGAGGCGCGGTAGGCGGTGGTGTGGTTGCCCGGGACCGGGTGGACGTAGCCGGAGCTGTTGCTCTGGCCGGCCGAGGCGGAGGCCGGGGTGGTCTTGACGGAGTCCGAAGCCTTGGACTGCGACGCGGACTTGTCGGCCGAGGAGGTCGACGGAGCCGGGGCGGACTGCGTGGTGTCCGTCGTCGCGGCGGAGCCGGCCGCCTTGCCGCCGAGCGTCAGCTTCATGTCCGGGAGGATCAGGCTCGGGTTCTCGCCGACGACCGCGCGGTTGTCCTGGTACAGCTTCTGCCAGCCGCCCTCGACCTGCTGCTCGGCGGCGATCTTCGACAGGTTGTCACCGGCGACGACGGAGTACGTCCGGGTCTCGACCTGCTTCTTCGCGACCGGAGCGGCCTCGACGGCGGCGTGCGTGGCTGCCGACTGCGCGGTGGGCGCGGCCTGCTCCGCGGCGTGGGCACCGGTGGCGCCGAGCAGCGGAAGGGCGATGACGGCCCCACCGGCACCGATGGCGGCGACGCCACGGGCGATCGTGCTGGACTTGGTACGGCGATGCTTACCCGATGCGGGCATGAAGAATTTCCTCTCCGGCGCCTACGAGGTGAGCTGTCGGGTTCGGGCTGGAGATGCCCGGTCGCAGTTCGCGACTTCACCCCGAGCCGGCCGGATCTCTCCGGGCGGCGGCTTACCTGGTTCCCCCGCTCCTGCCACACGTGAGTGGGTGCGAATTCCGGGCGGCGGCAGGATTAGGCGGTCCGTCCGGATTGAGGGTGACCGTAGGCGAGCGAGGGCGACGGAAACAAGCCACCCATTACTCAACGGAATCCGCGCCGGGAAATCGGCGCGGAATCCTGGTCACCCTCCGTGGATTACGGATCTTGGCTTTCCGCGCGACGTCCGGAATACCCATCCGTGGCGCCACCACACACCGTCACGAATATGATCCCGCTCACGAGGAGGGCGTCATCTCCCGTAGAAATAGGCAATGTTCCACTAAAAGACGCAATACGGACATGTCACGAGCGTTCGCCACGTCGGAGCCTCAACACCTTCGCGTCCAGGTTCCCCCTCAGCCCGGTGTGCAGACCCTGATGCAGCAGCACGGCACCGTGGTGGACCGCCCCGGTGTCCAGGTCGGTGTAGGTCGCCGCGGGGTCGAGCCCGCGCAGCCGTAGGGCCGGCGGCCGCTCCCCGTACCGCTGTGCCTCCAGCCACATCAGCACCACGGCCTCGTTGCCGTGCACGTACTGCACGGCGCTGAGCCCACCGCGCGGGGCACGCAGCCGGTACAGCGCGCCGTGCTGCACCGCGGGACGGATCTCCTTGTAGAGATCCACCCAGCTCCGCGCCTCGGCCAGCTCCTCGTCACTCCACTCGGTGAGATCCCCGCCGACCCCGAGCACCCCGGCCATCGCGCTGACGAAGCGGAAGCGCAGCGAACTGACCCTGCTGTTGAGCTGGACATTCGGACTGTCGGTGACCCAGGCGGCCATCACCCGCGCCGGATGGATCTGTCCGAAGCCTTCCTGGATGGCGAGACGGTCGAGCGGGTCGGTGTTGTCGGAGGTCCACACCTGGTCGGTACGGGCGAGGATCCCCAGATCGATCCGGCCACCGCCGCCCGAGCAGGACTCGAAGGCGACGCCGGGGTGGGCGGCCCGCAGCCGGTCGATCAGGGCGTAGAGCGCGTCCACATGCGCGATCCAGAGCTTCTGCGGATAGCCCTCGCCCGGCCAGCCCACATCGGTGAAGCAGCGGTTGAAGTCCCATTTCACATAGTCGATCGGGGCGCTGGAGAGCAGCCTGTCGAGCTGCTCCCACAGATGGTTCTGCACATCGGTCCGGGCCAGATTGAGCACCAGCTGATGACGGAATTCGGTCCGGGTCCGCCCAGGGAAGTGCTGCACCCAGTCGGGGTGCGCGCGATACAGATCACTGTCGGCGTTCACCATCTCCGGCTCGACCCAGATGCCGAACTGCATGCCGAGTCCGCGCACTTCGTCTGCGAGCGGCTTCAGCCCGCCGGGGAATCGCGCGGGGTTGGGGGTCCAGTCACCGAGTCCGGCCCGGTCGCTGGTTCGCTGGCCGAACCATGCGTCGTCCACGACGAACAGCTCGACGCCCATCGCCGCGGCACGCTCGGCGAGGGCGCGCTGCTGGTCCTCCGCGATGTCGAAGCCGGTCGCCTCCCAGGAGTTGTAGAGCACCGGCCGCAGGCTCTCGGCGTCCGGGACGACATGGGCCAGTTGCCAGGCGTGCCAGGACCGGCTCGCCCCGCCGAACCCTTCGGCGCTCCACAGCCCGGCGAACACCGGTGTGGTGTACGTCTCCCCCGGTGCGAGCCGCAGCAGCCCGGAGTCGTCGTATCCGGCGCCTCCGGTGATCTGCACGAGCCCGTCGGGAAGCTGCGCCACCGCGATCCGCCACGAGCCGGACCAGCCGAGCGCGCAGCCGTACACCTCGCCGCCCTCCTCGGTGGCGGCGCCGTCCGCGTCGAGCGCGACCCAGGGCAGGAACTGGTGTCCGGTGTGGCCGCGCCTGCTGGAGAGGACCTTCTCGCCGTACGTCAGCTCCGACCGTACGAGCTGTGTCTCGGCCGCCCAGCGGCCGTGCAGCTGGCTCAGCCGCCAGCTGTCGCGGGCGGGCAGCGCCCAGGCCGCCGCGTCGGCGCGCAGCAGCTCCAGCGGCGGACCGTCAGGACCGGTGTGGGTGACGGTGGCCCAGCGCTCGATGACATCGGAGTCGTCCCGCATCCGGTAGTGCAGCGTGAGCGGGAGCCGCTGCACGGAGTCGGCGAACGCGATACGGAGTTCGTCGCCGTCCACGGCGGCCCCGGCGAACGCCCATTCGGTGCCACGGACTTCGGGGGTGCGTACGGAGAGAGCGGGCCGGACGAAGCGGGGGCCACCCTCGACCGGGTACTCCTCGCGGCCGTCCAGCTGCGACTCGAAGCCCCGCAAGGGCGGCTCGGGCGCGGCGGCGAGGGCCTCGGCGGCCGCGAGGGAGATCCGCGGCCCCCAGTGCAGATGGAGTAGTTCGTCCCGGCCGGTGAGGTGCAGCGCGTAGCTGCCGCTCGCGCCGGTCAGCAGCCAGGTCCGCCCCTGCTCACCTGTCTCGATCATGTCGTCCCCGCATTCCCACAGTTCCGCACATCATCGACCGCCGACCGACGGCCGGGCAACGCCCGTGCGAGGGGAATTCCATGGGGTGTTCAGCAGGAAACGGCCGAGATGACGGCCAGAGAATTCAATGTCGTATCGTCGCAGGAACTGACCTCGCCGGCGAGCCGCGCCGACGCCAGACACTCCAGGAGACACCGTGACGCAGCAGGTGCCGCAGGTCCCGTCGGCGGAACCCGAGCTGGCAGGTGTGCGCAACTTCCGCGATGTGGGCGGACTGCCGACCGTGGACGGCCGCCGGGTGCGGCATGGACGGCTCTTCCGCAGCGGTCACCTCGCGCATGCCACCGACGAGGACGCCGCGTTCCTCGGCGGCCTCGGGCTGCACACGATCTTCGACTTCCGCAATGCGGCGGACCACAGGCTCGAAGGCCCGGACGTGGACCTGCCGGGCGTGCGGAATGTGAACATTCCGCTCTCCGACCCGGCCGACGGCACCGAGTTCTGGCGGATGGTCCGCGACGGCGACATCGCACAGCTGCGCTCGGTCCTTGGCGACGGCAAGGGAGCGGCGCAGATGACCGCCTCGTACAAGTCGATCATCAGGGACCGTACCGCCGAGCACAGCCGGGTGCTGCACGCCCTGGCCGAGGACAGCGTTCCCGCTCTGATGCACTGTGCGGCCGGCAAGGACCGTGCCGGTCTCTCGATCGCGGTTTCGCTGCTGGCGGTCGGCGTCGAGCGCGAGGCCATCGAGGCCGACTACCTGAAGTCCAACGATCCTCACCGCCGGTACAAGGTCCGGCGCACCGACACCTCGGCGACCGGGATGTCGCCCGAGGTGATGGAACTGCTCAGCCCGCTCTTCGACGCCCGAGCCGAATACCTCGCCGAGGCCTTCAGCACCATCGAGGAGACCTGGGGCAGCACGGACCGCTATCTCGCCGAGGGCCTGAAGCTGACACCGGAGATCCTGGAGCGGCTGCGCGGACGGCTCCTCGAAGAGGCGTAGCCGGACCGCACACCGGCCGAGGTCAGCCCTTTCCGGCCACCGCGAAGAGCAGGTACAGGAAGGCGGCGAAGATGTGTCCGGCGATGAGATAGGCGAACAGCCTGATCACCACGCCGCGCGGAAACTTCCGCTCCTGCGCGTCGTAGTTCTTCCGGGACTTCGGGGTGAGCGGATCGAAGTTCTCTGAATCGGACATGACAGTCCTCTCTGGTGACCGGCCGGGCCGGTCTCAGCGGCGGTGGGTACCGCTACCGAGGCACAGCTCGGCGGCGGGGCTCTGCAACAGGGTGTGGACGAAGAGCAGCTCGGATCCGTCGCGGTCCACGGCGGCGATCCGGTGCGGGGTGAGCGAGTCGAAGTGGGCGCTGTCGCCCGGGTCGAGATCGTGCACGGTGTCGCCGAGGCTCACCCGCAACCGCCCGGCAAGGACGTACAGCCACTCCTCGCCGGGATGGACCCGCACGAGATCGCCCTGGGCGCCGTACGGGACCCGGACGCGCAGGGCCTGCATCGCCCGGCCGGACCCGCCGGCCTGCTGGTACATCCAGCCGTCGGCCTCGGCCCCCTCGAACCGGCCACCGCGGACGATTGCGTCACGTTCGGGGGCGATCTCGCCGAGCAGCTCGGAGACCGTCGTACCGTAGATCCTGGCAAGTCCGAGGAGCATGGGCAGCGACGGCTGCCTCCGGCCCGTTTCGAGCCGGGACAGATGGGCCGGGGACAGCCCGGCGTGCTGGGCGGCGGCCTCCAGGGTCAGACCACGGCGGCGGCGCAGATCGCGCAGGCGTGGCGCGACGCCGGGCAGCTCGTCGGCCACTCCTCCATCGGGAGAGTTCATATACCTATTGGGCCAGGATCCTGCCTCAGAGGCAAATGTTTTACCTCTGAGGCAAACCAGGCTCAGCGGTTGGCGACGGTCTGTCTGACCAGCGTTCTTCCGAAGTCCCACATCAGCCCGCCGCCGCTGTGCGCGTCATCCATCACCGCCGTGAACGCGGTCACGAACCGGTCCACCTCCGGCTCCCCGATGACCAGCGGCGGAATCAGCTTGATCACTTCCAGATGGTCGCCGGAGACCTGGGTGAGGATCCGGTGCTTCTGCAGGAGCGGCACGACGACCATCTGCGCGAAGAGACCCTTGCGGGCCGCCTGCAGCACGGTCCAGCGGCTGCGCAGCTTCAACGAACTCGGCCGGCCGAACTCGATGCCGATCATCAGCCCGCGGCCACGGACCTCGTGCAGCAGTTCGTAGCGGCCGGTGAGCGCGGCGAGCCGCTCACGCAGCAGATCACCGCTGCGGTGGGCGTTCGCGACGATCTCCTCGTCCTCCATCACCGCCAGGACCGCGAGCCCCGCCGCCATCGCCTGGGCATTGGAGCCGAAGCTCGCCGAGTGGACCAGCACCCGGTCCATCGAGGAATAGACGCGTTTGAAGATCCAGTCCTTCCCGAGGGTCGCCCCGACCGGCACATAGCCGCCGGAGAGCGCCTTGGCGACACAGACCAGGTCGGGTTCGACGCCTTCCTCGTGCTGGTACGCGTAGAACTCTCCGGTCCTGCCGAGACCGGTCTGCACCTCGTCGGCGATGAGCAGCGCCTTGTGCCGGTGCAGCAGCTCCTGTGCGGCGCGCAGGTAGCCGGGCGGCGCCTCGTGGACGCCCTTCCCCTGGATCGGCTCGACGACGAGCGCCGCCACATCGCCCCGTCTCAGTTCGCGCCGCAGTGCGTCGAGGTCGCCGAGCTCGACGGCGGTGTCGGGGAGCAGCGGTGCGAAACCGTCCCGGAAACCCGATTCGCCGTTGACCGAGAGCGAGCCGGCGGTCAGGCCGTGGAAGGCGTGGGTGCAGTAGAGAATGCGGGGCTTCCCGGTGGCGTACCGGGCGAACTTCAGCGCGGTCTCGACGGCTTCCGTACCGCTGTTGCCGAAGAAGACCCGGTCCAGATGCGGACTGTGGGTGAGCAGCTTCTCGGCCAGCAGCCCGGGCAGTGGCTGACAGTCGAAGCGGGTGAGGTCGGCGAGCGAGGCGTCCATGACGTCGTGCAGTGCCTTGCGGACGACTGGGTGGTGGCGGCCCAGACCCATGACGCCGAAGCCGGCGAGCATGTCGAGGTAGTCGTTGCCGTCCGCGTCCCAGAAGTGAGCGCCCTCGGCCCGCTCGTACACCTTGTCGAAGCCGATGGTGTGCAGCATCCGCGGGAGCTGGTGGTTGAGGTATTTCGTGTGCAGCTCGTACCGCTCGGCCCCGCGTTCCGCGAGGAGCTGCGCTAGATCGAAGCCCTTGGGCCCGTCGTCCTTCATTCCCCGCTCTCCTCAATCCCCCGGGCCGCTTCCTTGGCGGCGAGCGCGCCGCTGATCCGGCCGGCGATCTCGACCGGTGTGAGCCCGATGTCGGCCAGCACCTCCACACGCTTGCCGTGCGCGAGGAACTGCTCGGGGATACCGAAGGTCCGCAGCGGGACGTCGACCCCGGCATCGCGCAACGCCTGCCCGACCGCCGAACCGACGCCTCCCGCCCGGCTGTTGTCCTCGACGACGGCGACCATCCGATGGCGTGCGGCGAGTGGGGCGAGCTGTTCGTCGACCGGCTTCACCCAGCGCGGGTCGACGACCGTGCAGCGGATCCCGCCGCCCGAGAGCAGGTCGGCGGCCTGCAGGCAGACGGAGGCGAGCACACCGACCGCCACGATGAGCACGTGGGGGTCGTCGGCGCGGTGCAGTACGTCCATGGCGCCGACGCGGCCTGTCGCCGGTACCGGCTCCCCCACCGACTCCTTGGGGAAACGCAGCACGGTCGGTGCGTCGTCGACGGCAACGGCCTCGCGCAGCTCCTCACGGAGCCGTTCCGCGTCACGCGGGGCGGCGATCCGCAGCCCGGGCACGACCTGGAGCACGGACATGTCCCACATGCCGTTGTGCGAGGCGCCGTCGGGACCGGTGACCCCGGCCCGGTCGAGGACGAACGTCACCCCGCACCGGTGCAGGGCGACGTCCATCAGCAGCTGGTCGAAGGCGCGGTTGAGGAAGGTGGCGTAGACGGCGACGACCGGGTGCAGTCCCCCGGTGGCGAGCCCCGCCGCGGAGACCGCCGCGTGCTGCTCGGCGATGCCGACGTCCCAGATGCGCTCGGGGAACGCCTCGGCGAACTTCGTCAGCCCGACGGGGTGCAGCATCGCCGCGGTGATGGCGACGACATCCGGCCGCTCGGCGCCGATCGCGGCGACCTCGTCCCCGAACACCGAGGTCCACGACGGACTCACCAGCGGGGCGAGCGGTGCGCAGGTCAGCGGGTCCATCGCGCCGACGGTGTGGAACCGGTCGGCCTCGTCCCGCAGTGCGGGCGCGTAGCCGCGGCCCTTCTCGGTGAGGCAGTGCACCAGCACCGGGCCGTGGAAGCGTTTCGCGCGGCGCAGCGCGGATTCGACGGCTGCGATGTCGTGCCCGTCTATCGGCCCGACGTACTTGAGCCCCAGGTCCTCGAACATGCCCTGGGGGGCGAAGGTGTCCTTGAACCCCTTCTTCGCGCCGTGCAGCGACCCGTACAGCGGCTGTCCGACCACCGGGGTGCGCTGCAGGACGTCCTTGCCCCACGTCAGGAAGCGCTCGTACCCGTCGGTGGTACGGAGGGTGGCCAGGTGGTCGGCGAGCCCGCCGATCGTCGGGGCGTACGAGCGCTCGTTGTCGTTCACCACGATGATGAGCGGCCGGTCCGGGGCCGCCGCGATGTTGTTGAGCGCCTCCCAGGCCATGCCGCCGGTGAGCGCGCCGTCCCCGATGACGGCGACGACGTGGTCGGGGCGGCCGAGCACCTCGTTCGCCTTGGCCAGGCCGTCCGCCCAGCCGAGCACGGTCGAGGCGTGCGAGTTCTCGATGATGTCGTGCACGGACTCCTCGCGGGAGGGGTAGCCGGACAGGCCGCCCTTGCCGCGCAGCTTGGAGAAGTCCTGCCGCCCGGTGAGCAGTTTGTGCACGTAGCTCTGGTGCCCGGTGTCCCACAGGATGCGGTCCACCGGTGAGTCGAAGGCCCTGTGCAGAGCGATGGACAGCTCCACCACCCCGAGGTTGGGCCCCAGATGTCCACCGGTCCTGGCCACCGCCTCGACCAGGAACTTCCTGATGTCCTCGGCGAGTTCGTCGAGTTCCGGTCCGCTCAACGCCTTCAGGTCGCGCGGTCCCCGGATGGTCTCCAGAATGGTCACGCTCGGGCCCCCTCTCCGGTCCTGTCTCAGCTCACGGTGACGGCGGGGACGCCCGACGGTGTCCCCGCATCGTCCATGCCCTCGGCGATCTTCAGGGCTTCCTCGATGAGCGTCTCGACGATCTTCGACTCCGGAACGGTCTTGATGACCTCGCCCTTGACGAAGATCTGCCCCT
>NZ_JBEZKL010000016.1:0-89542 GCF_040704695.1 Streptomyces sp. NPDC048411 | reverse complement strand
GGAGGTATGGCCAGACGCCGCCAGGCCCGCCCTACGGGCGGACGACGCTCCTTTCGAAACACGCCCTAGTGCCGTGACCGGCAGTGTGTGCCCTATGAGGAGCGTCGTCCGGTGCGTGCGATCGACAGGCGGCCGGACCGGCTCGCTTTCGTGGGCAAGGCGAACTCGCCTGCCCGCCTCATGAGTTGAGAAACTCCGCACACCGGTAGGGGCCCAGCGCGGCGCCTTCGGACGGCCGCAGGGTGACCTCGACGTCGTCGGTCCTGACCTTCGGGTCGCGTACGGACTGGGCGCGCGCCAGCGTGCACACCAGCTGGCCCGTACCCTGGTCGCGTCCCGACTCCGCATAGGGGCCGTCGAGGCGCACCGTGACGCGGGTGCCCGTTCCGGTCACCGAGTAGGCGCCGAGCTGCTGGACGAGAGTGGTCAGCCCGTCGCGCTGCTCGGCGGGCGAGGGCCCCACGGCGAGCAGCTTCACCACCGCGTTGAGGTCCTTGACCTCCTTGTCGAGCAGGGGCACCCCGCGCAGTCCGTTGTCGGACGCGAAGTACAGCCGCATCCCGCGCGTCAGCCCGGACGCGGGCTCGCCCGCGCCTATCACTCCGGTCGGCTGGACGCCGCAGCCCATGAGAGCGATCCCCAGCGCGGCGACCACGACCCCCTGTCGGGCCTTCACTCCGTGCCCTCTCCTGTACGTCGCAGGGGCAGCCGCAGCGTGAACACCGCGCCGCGCCGCGGCCCATCGGCCACATCGGTCACGTCGGCCACGTCGGCCACGTCGATCGTGCCGCCGTGCAGCCGTGCGTTCTCCAGCGCGATCGCCGTGCCGAGGCCACTGCCCTGTCCGCTGTCGTCGGCCTCGCCGCGCGTGCGGGCCACGTCCGCCTTGTAGAACCGGTCGAAGACCCACTCCCGAGCCCCCGGCGGCAGCCCGGGACCGTGGTCGGCGACCTCCAGCGTCACCCACTCCCCGTCCATCGCGCGGGCCGTCCCCAAGGTCACGGTGACCGGCGGGGCTCCGTGCCGCAGCGCGTTGCCCACCAGGTTCGCGACGATCACGTCGATGCGGCGCCGGTCGACCACCGCCCGTACGTCCTCATGAAGGTGCGTCTGTACCCGGTCCGTCCAGCCGCGCAGCGCCAGCGACGCCCGTACGGTGTCGGCGAGGTCCGTCTCGGCCGCGTTCAGCCGTACCGCCTTGGCGTCGAAGCGGGAGATCTCCATCAGGTCCTCTACCAGCCGGGACAGCCGTGCCGTCTCCGCGCCGACGGTACGGGCCGCCCGCGCCGCGTCCGGCGGCAGCTGGTCGGCGTCCTCCTCCAGGACGGTCGCCACCATCGTCATCGCCGCGAGGGGCGTGCGCAGTTCGTGCGACACGTCCGCCACGAAGCGGCGTGCCTTCGCCTCCTGCTCGCGCAGTTCCGCGTCGGAAGCCTGGAGCGCGTCGGCGGTCTCGTTGAACGTCGTCGCCAGGTCGGCGAGTTCGTCGTGCCCGGTGACGGCGACCCGGCTGCCGAGGTCTCCGGCCGCGAGCTCGCGGGTGGCCCGGCCCAGCTTCCGCACCGGACGAAGGACCGTCCCCGCGGCCAGCAGCGCCAGGACGGCGGCCAGCAGCACCACCGGCACGATGCCCTTCCGTACGGAGTCCAGCAAGGCGGCGGTGTCGTCGCGCTCGGCCCGCAGATCGGAGATCGCGAAGACCTCCAGGCCGGAGGTGCGGTGGTCCCCGTCGGCGAACCTGACAGGCGTGCCGACGACCAGGTAGGGGTCACCCCGCCACTGCACCCGCTGGAACTTGGCGTCGTCGCCGGTCATGACGGCGCTGCGCAGCTCGACGGTGATCCGTCCCTCTGTCTCGGCGAACGAGTCGGAGACCGCGGTGAGGTCCTGGTAGCGGGCGACCACGATCTTCCCGCCGATGCCTTCCGACACCTTCGCCGCGAACCGGGACAGCGACTGCTGGTCGGGCGGTACGTCGAAGTCTGCGGCCACCGTGCTGACCCGCTCCCGGAAGTCGTTCACGGCCGCGTTCTGGGCGCGCTGGAGGACGGCGGTACGGGCATCCCGGTAGGCGAGGGCGGTCGCGGTCACCGCGCTGATCAGGGCGACGACGACGAAGGTGACGACGAGCCGGACGCGCAGCCCGCCGACGAGCCGCCGGGAGTGCCTCTTCGAGGCGACGCCACGCTTTCCTTCGTCCGTACGGTTCACAGGGGCCCGAAGCGGTAGCCGAAGCCCCGCACCGTCTGTACGTACCGCGGCTTCGCCGGTACGTCCTCGAGCTTGGCCCGCAGCCGGCCGACCGCCGCGTCCACCAGCCGGGAGTCGCCCAGGTAGGTGTGGTCCCAGACGGATTCGAGGAGCTGCTCGCGGCTGAAGACCCGGCCGGGGGAGGCCGACAGTTCCAGCAGCAGCCGCAGTTCGGTGGGCGGCAGCGGGACCGGTGTGCCGTTCTTGGTGACGGTCAGTCCGGCGCGGTCGATCACCAGCCCGGCGAGATCGGCGTCCGAACGCTGCCGTGCGGACGGTTCCGCGCGCCGCAGGGCGGCTCGGATGCGGGCCTCCAGGACGGGCGCGGTGACCGGCTTGACGACGTAGTCGTCGGCGCCCGCCTCCAGGCCGGTCACGATGTCCGAGTCGTCGCCGCGCGCGGTCAGCATGATGACCGGCAGAGTCGCCGAGCGGGCGCGGATGCGGCGGCACACCTCGAAGCCGTCCATGCCGGGCAGCATCAGGTCCAGTACGGCCAGTTCGACCCGGGCGCCCCGCTCCCCGGCGAGCAGGGCAAGGGCCTGCTCGCCGGTGGCGGCGGTGTCCACGCCGTACCCGTGACGGCGCAGCACGAGCTCCATTCCGTCCCGTACGGACGCGTCGTCCTCGATGAGCAGTACATGCGGCATGGGGCCGATTATGAGCACGCCGGGACCGTTTCCGCCTACTCCGCACGGGGGGTGGACGCGCAGGTCGGGGGCATTGTTACGTTCCCATCATGTGGCCATGGACGGGCCATCATCTGCGGCGGCGAACGTGCAGCGCATGAGTTTCCTCAGGACGAACCCCCGAACCACCGCCCGGCTGCGGATGGCCACCCTCGTGGCCGTGCCCGTACTCGCCTTCTCCGTCGCCTGCGGGGGCGGTGACGACAGCGCCGGCGGAGCGAAGAAGGACGACGCGATCGCCGACGTACCGGACGCTCCGACCGAGAGCACCGCGAAAAACGAGAGCAAGCCGAACACCCGGCCCGCGGGCAAGAGCGCCTTCTACGACGCCCAGATGAAGTACGTCCAGTGCATGCGCGTCAAGGGCGGCTACAAGGACTTCCCCGACCCCAAGCTCAGCGGGCACCTCGACTGGACGAAGGTCGACGAGATCGGTTCCCGGCCCGGCCGCAACGAAGGCATCAAGGGCGGCAAGAACGGTGTCTGTGTCACCGAGTTGCAGGCCGCCATGACGGCCGAGCCCAAGCGCGACCAGCAGAAGGACTACGAGTCGATGCTCGCGCACGCCAAGTGCATGCGGGACAACGGCGTCTCCAAGTTCACCAACCCGACCATGAGCGGCGGCAACGCCCAGCCGGGCGGCGACCCGAACCCGGCGTCCCCGTCCATCGACACGAAGTCGCCGTCGTACAAGCAGGCCCGCGAGGCGTGCAAGTCGAAGCTGCTCGACGGTCTGGACGGCATGCAGTGAAGCGCCGCACCGCCTTCCTCGCGCTCGGCGCGGTGACCGTCGCCGCCGCCGTAACCGGGGGAGTCCTGTTCCTCGGCGACGGCGGCGACGCGGGCGCCTCCGGGAGGGGCGGCGATTTGCCGCCCGCCACCGCGACCGTCGTACGCACCGACCTCGTGCGGTCCAAGACGGTCGACGGCAAGCTCGACTTCGCGCAGCGGCGCGCCGTCAAGTCCGCCGTCGAGGGCACCGTCACGGTGGCCGCATCCGAAGGGAGGACGCTGACCATGGGGCAGGCACTGTACGAGCTGAACGACAAGCCCGTCACCCTCCTCTACGGCCCGGTCCCGATGTTCCGCGAGATGAAGGCGGGCGACCGGGGCAGCGACGTGCTCCAGCTGGAGCGCAATCTGCGCGACCTGGGGTACGGAGCGAATCTCTACGTCGACGCGCGGTACGACGAGAACACCGAGGCCGCCGTCAAGCAGTGGCAGAAGTCGCTGAACCGTGAGACCACCGGCAAGGTCGGCAAGGGCGATGTCGTCTTCCAGCCCGACCGGGTCAAGGTCGTCACCGCGGACGCGGCGCTCGCCGACCAGGTCGGCCCGGACACGCCCGTGCTGACGGTCGCCTCCACCAAGCCGGTCGTCCGCGCGCAGCTCGACCAGGGCGACGGCGCGCTCACATCCCGGGGCACCAGGGTCGAGGTCACCCTGCCGAGCGGGAAGACGGCGACCGGCAAGGTGGCCCGGACGGTGCGCCCCGAGGCGTCCGCCGGGGAGAGCGATGCCGCGCAGAACGGCATCACCGTCGAGGTCGTCCTGGACGGCGGGGTGAACGCCGCGTCCGGCGAGGACGCCAAGGCGTCGGCGAGCGTGAAGTTCGTCAGCGAGGCGCGCAAGGGGGTCCTCGCGGTCCCCGTCGAGGCGGTCGTCGCCCTGCGCGGCGAGAACGGCGGCTACGGCCTCCAAGTCGTCGAGAGCGCCACCTCGAAGATGGTGCGGGTGGAGACGGGCATGACCGCCGACGGCCAGATCGAGGTCAGCGGCCCGGACGTACGCGAGGGCCTGAAGGTCGGAGTGGCGAAGTCATGACGGTCTCATCGGACGCGGTGATCGAACTGCGGGACGCCACCAAGTCGTACCCCGGCGGTGTCCACGCCCTGCGCAGAGTGAACCTCATCGTCGAGGAGGGCGAACTGGTCGGCGTCGTCGGCCCGTCCGGCTCCGGCAAGTCCACGATGCTCAACGTCATGGGCACCCTCGACAAGCCCACCACGGGCACCGTCCGGGTCGCCGGGTACGACGTGTCCGAGCTCTCCGACTCCCGGCTCTCCGCACTGCGCGCCCGCCACATCGGCTTCGTGTTCCAGCACTTCCACCTGGCGGCGGGGCGCGACGCGGTGGACAACGTCGCCGACGGGCTGCTGTACGCGGGCGTACCGCTGAAGGAACGGCGCATGCGCGCGCGGGAAGCGCTCGCCAAGGTCCGACTGGACCACCGCTGCTCGCACACGCCGAACGAGCTGTCCGGCGGCGAGAAGCAGCGCGTGGCCATCGCCCGCGCCCTGGTGGGAGCCCCCCGGCTGCTGCTGGCCGACGAACCGACCGGGGCGCTGGACACCGCGTCCGGCGAGATCGTCATGGAGCTGCTGCACGAGCTGAACGCGTCCGGCACCACCATCTGCGTGATCACCCACGACAACGAGATCGCGGACTCGCTGCCGCGCCGGGTCCGCTTCAAGGACGGCGAGATCGTCTCGGACTCGCGCTCCGGCGCGCGCTCCGCCTCCCGTACGGAAGAGGTCGGTTCATGAAGAACGACCTCAAGCCCTCCCGCCTCTCCCTGCGCGACATCCTCCGCGTCGGTGCGGTCGGCCTTCGCGCGCGTCGCGCGCGCGTGGTGCTCTCGGCGCTCGGCATTGCCATCGGTATCGCGACCATGGTCGCGGTCGTCGGCCTGTCCGAGTCGAGCCGCGCGGACCTGATGGCCCAGCTCGACCGCCTCGGCACCAACCTCCTCACCGCCGAGGCGGGCGAGGACGCCCTGGGGCAGGACGTCAAGCTCCCCAAGAACGCGGTCGCGATGGTCGAGCGCGTCGGCCCGGTGCTGCACGCCACGGCCACCGCCGACGTCGACGCCCGCATCCGCCGCAGCGACGTGGTCCCCGAGGAGCGCACCGCCGGCGTCACCACCCAGGCGGCCCGCATCGACCTGCTGTCCGCCCTCGGCGGCGAGGTCGACAAGGGCGTCTGGCTGAATCCGGTCGGCGAACGCCTCCCGACGACGGTCCTCGGCGCGGTGGCGGCGGACCGCCTCGGCATTACCCGCACCGGCGAGACGATCACGATGAACGACACGCGCGTGGTCGTCGTGGGCATCCTCAAACCGCTCGAACTGGTCCCCAACCTGGACCGGGTAGCCATGGTCGGATTCCCCGCCGCCGAGCGTTACTTCGGCTTCGACGGCCACCCCACCACCATCTTCGAGCGCTCCACGGACGCCTCCGTGGAGGACGTACGGGCTGTCCTGGCCCGCACCATCAGCCCCGGCAACGAGGCAGGCATCAAGGTCTCCCGCCCCTCGGACGCGCTGGCCGCCAAGGCCGCCACCGACGAGGGCCTGACGACCCTGATGCTCGGCCTGGGCGCGGTGGCCCTCCTCGTCGGCGGTGTGGGCGTCGCCAACACCATGGTCATCTCCGTCCTGGAACGCCGCCAGGAGATCGGTCTGCGCCGCTCGCTGGGCGCGACCCGCAACGCGATCCGGCTCCAGTTCCTGACCGAATCGCTGCTGCTGTCGGCGCTGGGCGGGGCGACGGGCGCGCTGCTGGGCGCGGCGGCGACGTACGGCTTCGCGCGGGTCCAGGGGTGGACGGCGGTGGTCCCGCTCTGGTCCCTGGCGGGCGGCCTGGCCGCCACCCTCCTGATCGGCGTGGTCGCGGGCCTCTACCCGGCAATCCGCGCCTCCCGTCTCCACCCGACGGTGGCTCTGAACGCGACATGAGGCGGCGGCGTACGGGGTGCCCTCTTGAAGCGGCGTCCCGTGCGCGCCCCAGCCCCACGCCGAACGGGCGTGGGTGCGACGACGTCATGACGATTGCCCCGTTGCGGCGGCGTGTGGGGCGACGTGCCGGTGATGAACCGGCGGAACGCGCACCATCGGCATCGGCGTCCTCGCCCTCGTCCGGCTGACCTCGCGTCAGAGGACCTTTTCCTCGAGACTGAACGGGATGACCGGCCATGTCGGCTCGACGTAGGCGGCCGCATCCGACGTACGACGCAGATACCTCTGGAGAGAGGCAGCCTGCTCGGCCGCCGCACGGACTTGAAGATCATGCAGATCCGCGAGAGGCAGCGATCCTATGGACGAGTACTTCTCACCCAGTCTGCGTACCGTCCGAGCGGCAGCTACTGCGTCCGCTCCCGCGTCATGCGCATCATCCAGCGGCACACCGTAGTGAGCACAGAGCGCCTGAAGATTGCGCCGCCCCTTCCGATACTGGTCTGCGTGCTTGTCCAGCACCAGGGGATCAATGATCGGAGAAGGCGTCGCTTCCAGCCGCTCTGTGAGCGAAGGGATGTTGTGCCGTCGGCATTCACGGTCCAGAAGGGAGAGGTCGTACCGCGCGTTCATGACCACCAGCGCCGTGCCGGAGCTGAGAACTTCGGTGATGGCCTGCGTGATCTCTGTGATCACGGAAGCAGTCGGGGCTCCGTGCGTGCGGGCATGCTCAGTCGTGATGCCGTGAATCGCTATGGCTTGCGCGGGGATCAGGATTCCCGGGTCGACCAGCCATGTCCGCTCCTCCGTTGGGTTCCCGTCCGGATCCAGTCTGATGAGTGCCGCGGTGACGATGCGGTCGGTCTCAATGTCGGTGCCCGTGGTCTCCAGATCGAAGCCGACCAGCGCCTCCCGATGCCAGCTCATCCCGTACCTCCTTCGTGGTGCTCTCCCCCAAGTGATGACCACCCTGCCATGCACCACTGACAACGCGTGCGACAGGTGATGCGTACGGCGGGCGGGGCGAAGGGCTCAGGAGACCGGCCGGGAGTCCGTCCACACGGACTCGAACTCCTCGCGGTACGTCTCGAAGAGCCCGTTCTCGTTGTCCTGACCCGCCCGGACCACCGCCCGGCCCCCGCCTCGCAGCACCAGCACAGGCGCCTCCATGCCGCGTGCGCGCCGCAGATAGGGCTGGACGACACCCACCGCGTCCGCCCCGTCGCCGTCCACCAGATAGGCCGTGAAGCGCGGCGTCTCGTCGAAGACGTGGATCTCGAACGCGCCCGGATCACGAAGTTTGGAGCGGACCCGGCGCATGTGGAGGATGTTCATCTCGACCGACCGGCTCAGCTCGCCCTTCTTGAGCCCGAGTTCCCGCTCACGCCGCTTGACTGCGCTGCTTGCCGGGTTGATGAACAGCAGCCGGATCCGGCAGCCCGATTCGGCGAGCCGGACCAGCCGGCGGCCGGAGAAGTTCTGCACCAGCAGATTGAGGCCTATGCCGATCGCGTCGAGGCGGCGCGAACCCCCGAAAAGGTCCTCGGCGGGCAGCTGGCGCTGCAGCCGGACCCGGTCGGAGTGGACGGAGACCACATCCGCGTACCGGTCGCCGACCAGTTCCTCGACGGCGTCGACCGGCAGCCGGTCGGCGGAGGGCATCGCGGCGCCGCTGCCCAGGATCTCCAGGAGACGCGCCGAGGCACGCTCGGCCTGGGCGAGGACCGCCTCGTTCAGCGCACGGTTGCGGGAGACGACATTGCGGGCGACCTCCAGTTCGTCGAGTGCCAGCTCGACATCGCGCCGGTCGTCGAAGTACGGCTCGAAGCAGGGCCAGTGCTGGACCATCAGCTCCCGCAGCTGCGGGAGTGTGAGGAAGCTGAGCACGTTGTCGTCGGCCGGGTCGAGCAGATAGCCCTTGCGGCGGGAGACCTCGCGCACGGCGACGGCGCGTTGCACCCATTCCTGTCCGGCGGGCCCCGCGGCGGCCACCACCCAGTCCTCGCCGTGCACCGGCTCGTAGATCGGCCGCAGCACCGCGGCGACCACGGAGCGCAGCCGCTGTTCCACGAGATTCAGCCAAATGTAGGCACGCCCGGCCCGCTGGGCCCGGGTACGGACCTCGCTCCAGGCTTCCGCGCCCCAGCCCAGTTCGGCACCGATCTCCATGGGCTGCGCAAGCGATACCGCCCCGGGCGGGGCGTCGACGGATTCCCCCTCGTGACCTGGGTCACCTGGGGGCAGCTCGAACCCTCCCGAGCTCAACCGCGCACCGCCTTCCGCTCCCCCACCAACGATCAAGGAAGGGTACTCCGGGAGCGGGAGCCGGTGCAGCCGGATGGACAGGCTCCTTTCTCAACTCCCCCAGTCGTCAGGCGCGTTCCCTGCGGCAAGTTCTGCCGTAGTGAGCTGATTCATAGTGATTGAGCACCCCATCAAGGGCCGCATTCCGGACGTGCGCCCCGGTCAGGTTCTCGGACTCCGGTTCCGGGCGACACGGAGAGGCCCGATGTTGACCGGTCCGGCGGACGTGGCCGACGGGACCGCGCCACGTCCCAGTGCCCCTCCCGGCAGGCTCTGCCCCCCTCGCACCGCCCGGCACGCCCGCTCGCCGCGTCGGCCTGGGGCCCTGGTGGCTCCCACCCCAAGCTCTCAGCTTCGTTCGAGCAGGGGAGACCCACCCACATCGCCGGTCACGGCACTGGGTCCGGGGCACTCTTTCGGGGAAGATCTGGCCGGGTCGGTCCCCAGTGCCCCCAGCTCCCGGAGCAGAAGTGGAAGAGTCATATCTATGCAGGTCTGGCCGGGACAGGCGTATCCCCTCGGTGCCACGTACGACGGCGTCGGCACCAACTTCGCGGTCTTCTCCGAGGCCGCCGACCGAATCGAGTTGTGCCTGCTGCACGACGACGGTTCCGAGACGGCGGTGGAGCTGAGGGAGACCGATGCCTTCGTCCGCCATGCCTATCTGCCCGGGGTGATGCCCGGTCAGCGGTACGGATTCCGGGTGCACGGGCCGTACGAGCCGCAGCGCGGAGCCCGCTGCAACTCGGCGAAACTGCTCCTCGACCCGTACGCGCGGGCGGTCTCCGGGCAGATCCAGTGGGGCGAGGCGGTGTACGGCTATCCGTTCGGCCGGCCCGACGCGCGCAACGATCTGGACTCGGCGCCGCACACCATGAGCTCGGTGGTGGTCAACCCGTACTTCGACTGGGGCGACGACCGACGACCCCGTACGGACTACCACCGCACGGTGATCTACGAGGCCCATGTGAAGGGTCTGACGATGCTCCATCCGGGGCTGCCGAAGGAACTGCGCGGTACGTACGCGGCGCTGGCGCATCCGGAGGTCATCGCGCATCTGACGGAGCTCGGGGTCACGGCGATCGAGTTGATGCCGGTGCACCAGTTCGTCCAGGACCACCGGCTGGTGGACGCGGGGCTCGCCAACTACTGGGGCTACAACACCATCGGTTTCTTCGCCCCGCACAACGCGTACGCCTCCCGCGGCGACCGCGGAGAGCAGGTGAGCGAGTTCAAGCAGGCCGTACGGGCACTGCACCAGGCGGGCGTCGAGGTCATCCTCGACGTGGTCTACAACCACACCGCGGAGGGCAACCACCTGGGACCGACGCTGTCCTTCCGAGGCCTCGACAACGCCTCGTACTACCGCCTCGCGGACGATCAGCAGTACTACATGGACACCACGGGGACCGGGAACTCGCTGCTGATGAGGTCCCCGCACGTGCTGCAGCTGATCATGGACTCGCTGCGGTACTGGGTGACCGAGATGCATGTGGACGGGTTCCGCTTCGATCTCGCGGCCACGCTGGCCCGGCAGTTCCACGAGGTGGACCGGCTGTCGTCGTTCTTCGACCTGGTGCAGCAGGACCCGGTGGTCAGCCAGGTGAAACTGATCGCCGAGCCGTGGGACGTGGGCGAGGGCGGCTACCAGGTGGGCAACTTCCCGCCGCTGTGGACCGAGTGGAACGGCAAGTACCGGGACACGGTCCGGGACCTGTGGCGGGGTGAGCCGCGGACCCTCGCCGAGTTCGCGGGGCGCCTGACGGGGTCCTCGGACCTGTACCAGGACGACGGCCGGCGCCCGCTCGCCTCGATCAACTTCGCCACCTGCCACGACGGCTTCACGCTGCATGACCTGGTCTCGTACAACGACAAGCACAACGACGCGAACGGCGAGGACAACCAGGACGGCGAGAGCCACAACCGGTCGTGGAACTGCGGCGTGGAGGGCCAGACGGACCAGCCGGAGGTGCTGGAGCTGCGCGAGCGGCAGATGCGGAACTTCGTCGCCACGCTGATGCTGTCCCAGGGGGTGCCGATGCTGAGTCACGGCGACGAGTTCGCGCGGACGCAGCACGGCAACAACAACGCGTACTGCCAGGACAGCGCGCTGTCGTGGGTGCACTGGCCGGAGCCTCGCAAAGCCAGTACGGAGGACGAGGAGGGGGACGGCCAGGAGTCCCACAGCAGCCTGCTGGAGTTCACCCGGGCGATGGTCTGGCTCCGCCGCGACCACCCGGTCTTCCGGCGCCGCCGGTTCTTCCACGGGCGGCCGGTGGAGGGCACGCACGACGAGCTGACGGACATCGCCTGGTTCACGCCCGAGGGCAGCGAGATGACACAGCGGGACTGGCAGGCGGCGCATGCCAAGGCGCTGACGGTCTTCCTGAACGGGCACGCCATCTCGGAGCCGGGCCCGCGGGGCGAGCGGATCTCCGACGACTCGTTCCTGCTGATGTTCAATGCGAGCGCCGACACGCTGGAATTCGCCGTTCCGGTGAACCACGGCCGGCAGTGGTCGGTGGTGGTCGACACGGCCCGCCCGGAGGGCGTTCGGCCGGGAGGGGGCCCGAAGGTGTCTGCGGGCGACCGGGTGACGCTGGTGGGGCAGAGCATGGCGGTGCTGCAGCGGCCGGCGTAGCCGTCTGGGCAGCACGCCCACGGAGCCGACCCCTCGTCCGGATGGATCGGCCGGATGCCGTGTCACAGCCGGCCCCAGGCTGGGTACGTACGTTCGCATGACACCCACCGCCACGTACCGGCTCCAGCTCCAGCCGGACTTCCCGTTCTCGGCCGCCGGGCACGCGGTGCCGTATCTCGCCGCCCTCGGCGTCTCCCATCTGCACCTGTCGCCGGTCCTCGAAGCCGTGCCCGGCTCCAGACACGGCTACGACGTGGTCGACCACAGCCGGGTCCGGGCCGAGCTCGGAGGTGAGGCGGGGCTGCGGCAACTGGCGGCCACGGCGCGGGAGCACGGACTCGGGTTGGTGCTGGACATCGTGCCGAACCACATGGCCGCCGTCCCGCGCCACAACCGGGCCCTGTGGGAGGTCCTCCGCGAGGGCCCGGAATCGCCGTACGCCCGCTGGTTCGACATCGACTGGGCGGCGGGCGACGGGCGGGTGCTGCTGCCGGTGCTCGCCCGGCGGATCGGCGACGAGATGGAACGGTTCCAGGTGGACGGGGAGGTGCTGCGCCACGGCGAGCAGGAGTTCCCCCTCCGGGCCGGCACCGCCGGTCTTCCGCTGCCGAAGCTGCTGGACGCCCAGCACTACCGGCTCGGCTGGTGGCGGCTGGCCCGTACCGAGCAGAACTACCGGCGGTTCTTCACCATCTCGGACCTCATCGGGGTCCGGGTGGAGGACCCCGAGGTGTTCGCGGCCACCCACGGCAAGATCCTCGAACTGGTCCGGGACGGTGTCGTCGACGGACTGCGCATCGACCATCCAGACGGGCTCGCCGACCCCGCCGGCTATCTGGAGCGGCTCGACAAGGCGACCGGCGGGCGGTGGACGATCGTGGAGAAGATCCTCACCGGTACCGAGCCGCTGCCCGCGGGCTGGGCCGTCGCAGGGACGACGGGGTACGACGCGCTGCACCGGATCGACGGGCTGTTCACCGACCCGATGGGCGCCACCGAGCTGCTCGGCCGGTACCGGGAGTTCGCCGGCCCGGCCGGGGACCGCGGCGGCAACTGGTCGACGACGGTCCGCCGGGCCGCGTACCGGGTGGTGACGCATGAACTGGCCGCGGAGACCGCCCTGCTGACCCGCCTCGCCGTACGCATCTGCGCCGAGGACCCCGCGCTGCGCGACCACGCCCCGTGGGCGCTGCGCACCGCCATCGAGGAACTGCTCGTCCGCGTCCCGGTCTACCGCCCGTACGTCACGGCGGGCAGGCCCTGCACCGAGGCGGCGGAGGCGGCGCTGCCGGACACGGCCGTACGGGACGCCAGGGCGTTGTTCTCCGTGCCCGAGGAGGCGACGGCCGTCGATGTGGTGCGGGACCTGGCGCTGGGGCGGCTCGGTGACGGGCCGGACCGCGCGGCATTCTGCGCCCGGTTCGCGCAGACCGCGTCGGCGCTGCGGGCCAAGTCGGTCGAGGACACGGCCTTCTACCGGTACGTGCCGCTGATCTCGGCGACCGAGGTGGGCGGTGACCCCGGGAGCCCCGCGGTGGCTCCGGAGGAGTTCCATGCCTTCTGCACCCGGCTGGCGCGCGACTGGCCCGCCACCGGCACCGCGCTGACCACGCACGACACCAAGCGCAGCGCGGATGTGCGGGCCCGGATCGCGGTCCTGTCGGAGTGTCCGCAGCAGTGGTCGGAGCTGCTGACGGAGCTGGCGCGGGCAGCCCCGAACGCGGTCGCGCCCGATCCGCAGCTGGCCTGGGAGGCCTGGCAGACGGCGTTCGGCTGCGCGGGGCTGCCCGCCGATGAGATGGCGGGCCGTCTCGAACCCGCGCTGTTGAAAGCCGTACGGGAAGCGGGCCTGTTCACCAGCTGGACGGAGCCCGATCAGGTCTACGAGCGAGCGGTGTCGGACTTCGTCGCGGCCGGTCCCGCCTCCGGCACCGGGCCGGCACGGGAAGCGTTGCAGCGGTTTGCGGCCTCCCTCGAACCCTCCACGCGGGCCAACGTGCTCGGCGCGGCCCTGGTGCAGCTGACGATGCCAGGGGTGCCGGACCTGTACCAGGGGACGGAGCGGGAATACGTGGCACTGGTCGATCCGGACAACCGGCAGCCGTTCCGCCGCCCGCCCGAGGACGGTCCCGTCAGCGAGAAGGCAGCGCTCACGGTGGCGGCACTGCGACTGCGGCGGAATCGGCCGGAGCTCTTCGGCGAGTCGGGGACGTACGCCCCGCTGACCGCCCAGGGCCCGGCGGCCGCGCACTGTCTGGCCTTCTGCCGCTCCGGCGAGGTCGTCACGGCGGTGACGAGGCTGTCGCTGCGGCTGGCCGGGGCGGGCGGCTGGCGCGGGACGACGCTGGCGCTGCCGGGAGACGGGCCGTGGACCGATCTGCTCACGCCGGGACGGGAGTTCCCGGGCGGTCCGGTCGCGGTGGCCGCGTTGTTCGCCGAACGACCGGTCGCGCTGCTCCGTGCCTGTCGTTGAACCCGGGGCGGACCGGGCCCGGGGTCGAGCACCGGAACTCAGCCGGGTCGCACGAGGAGGCTCCGCGGGCCGCGGGTGAGCAGTCCGCTCCTGGGCGGACGGAATCCGTCCACCCAGCGGAGCCGGGGCATGGCGTCGAGCAGGGCCCGTACCCCCTGTTCGGCCTCCAGCCGCCCGAGCGGGACGGCCGGACAGGACTCCGGTCCTGCGGTGGACCGGCTCTGGTCGGTCCGGAAGGGGTCGAAGAGATCGGGGGCGGCGTACCGCTCGGGGTCGCGGCCCGCCGCGCCGATCAGACAGGCGACGGGCACCCCGGCGGGGAGCGTGCCACCGCTGACCCGTACCTCGGCGACGGTGCGGCGCAGCACGACCTGCACGGGCGGGTCGCGGCGCAGCGACTCGGTCCAGGCGCGGTGGGCGAGGGCGGGTTCGATACGCAGGGCGGCCAGGAGGTCGGGGTCGTCCAGCAGATTGGCGAGGAGGGAGGCGAGCGCCGTCTCACGGAGGCCGGTCCGGCTGATGCAGGGGGTGATGAGGTGACCGGGCGGCTGCGCCGGGTCCTGGGAGGTGCCGGGGGCGGCTGCCCTCACGGGCAGCCAGCGGCAGAACTCCTCGACGAGATCGGCCTGTTGCCGCCCCGCGATGCGGTGTGCGAGGACGTAGGCGGTCCGTTCGACGCGTTCGGAGAGGTGGCGGGGCACGGTCGCGGCCGGCCGCGCGATGTCCTGCGGCCGGGGCAGGCAGAGCCTGCTGCCGTGACAGACCCCGCGCGGCGCGGGGCCGCCGCGGGGCTCGCCGTCGTGCGGGAAGCCGGTGAACCGCGGGTCGGTGAGGGCGATCGACACATCGGCGTGCCGGCTGAGCAGCCAGGCGCCGAGGGGGGCGTCGTAGCTGAGCGGGTACTCCTCGCGCAGCACGCGGTAGAGCCGGTACGGATCGTGCGCGGCGCCGGGCGCGAGCAGGCTGGGGCCGGTGCCGAGCCGGGCGGCACGGCGACCGAGATCCGAGGCGGGCGGGGGTATGCCGTCGGGCGCGTCGGCCTGCATCCTTGCCCCCCGGGGTCGGTGCGCCGCTGTGCGGCGCGGATGAACCAAGGGGACCACGGCGGAGCGCTCGGCGCAGTGGAGGTACGGCCGTTCGGGTGAGGGTGGCCGTCGCGCGCAGCAGCTCAGGCCTTTCTCATCCTTGCCGGACGCGGCCTCGACCAACAGGCGTGATGCACGCCCCGGCTCAGAGCCTGCCGGGCGGCCGGTTGATGACGCGGCGATGTAGTCCTCGACGGTGTTGGCTCGTGTGGTCTTGCGGTGGGATTCATGACTCCACCGTGAAGGACTGCCCGGCAAGCCGGACGAGCATCAGGCGGATCATTGCCACCTTGATCATGGCCTCGGAGGTCGCGGTCAGCCGTTCGTAGTCGCGGGCCGGCCGACGGTTCCGGACCAGCCGGCCGAAACTTAGCCCCCCACCCAGCGGCGGGGCAGAACCTTGAAGCCCTTGACGTCGTCGGTCCGCTTCACGATCTCGACAACGATGTTCAACGCATCCCGGGCCCATGAAAGAAGCTTGGAATCAGCGGAGTTGGCGTATCCGCCGTCAGCCCACACCAGACCGACCGTGCCAAATCCCTTCGCGAGACGGGCCAGGACGATGCGGCCTCCGGCCCGGTCCTGCACGGACGCGGAGGTGACCGCGACGACCAGCAGCAGGCCGATCGTGTCAACGATCACGTGTCTCTTTCGCCCCGTCGTTCGCTTGCCCACATCGAACCCACGCGCCTCGCCGCCCTCGCTGGTCTTGATCGACTGGGCGTCGATCACGGCGGCCGACGGCTCGGGATCGCGTCCGGCCCCGACCCGGACCTAGCGGCGGAGTTCGTCGTGGACGCGGTCCCAGGTGCCGTCCCGGCGCCACTTGGTGAACCAGCGGTGGGCCGCGTCCCAGGGCATCAGATCGCGCGGAAGCATCCGCCACTGGCAGCCCGACCGCAGCACATAGAACACCGAGTCGAGTACCAACCGGTTCATTTGGTGAGAGACGGTCACGTCCAGCCTTGCAAGGGTGCGTGGACGCCTGGTGTTCTGTCAGGTTCTTGCCATGCCGGATTCGGACAGCGCCGACGTCTTTCCCCGGCAAGTGATCTCCCTGGACGCTGGCCCGGCACAGCCGACCGTTACTCCCGCCTCACAAGGGCAACAGACGCGTCGGGCTCGGGCCCGCAAATGGAGTTAAGGGGAGCACGTGGACAACCCAAGACGGACTCGATACAGACGACTTGTAGCAACGGGGGTGGTACTGGCCGCTGTTGCCGCGCTGCCCGGCCTGGCAGGTGCCGCCGGTGCTTCGGAGCAGAACACAGGCCTTCTGCCGCCCGCGGCCTCTGCCGACCGGGCCGTCGCGACCCGGATCACCCTGGTCACCGGCGACACCGTCGAGGTCGTCAAGGACGCAGCAGGCCGACAGTCGGTGCACTTCGCCGGCGCCGAAGGCGCGAGCAAGAGCAAGGGCTTCCAGACGATGTCCGGCCCGGACGGGGACCTGTACGTGCTCCCCGAGGACGCGATCGACGCCCTTGCCTCCAACGCCGTCGACCGCGAGCTGTTCAATGTCACCCGGCTCATCAAGGACGGCTATGCCGACTCCCGCAGTGACAGCCTGCCGGTGATCGTCGGCTATGCGGACAAGCCGTCGGACGCCACGCTCAAAGCGCGCGCCGACAACCTGCCAGCCGCCGACCTCGGTGCGCTGCTGGAGACCGTCGACATGGCGGGCGTGACGATCGACAAGAAGAACGCCGGACGTTTCTGGCGGTCCGTCAAGCCGGTCTCCGAGCCGTCCCGGAACGGCAGAACGGTCACCGCCCCGAACGTATCGAAGGTCTCCCGCCTCTGGTACGACGGGAAGGTCAAGGCAGCCCTCGACAAGAGCGTGCCGCAGATCGGCGCTCCCGAGGCATGGGCGAAGGGTGTGGACGGCAAGGGCGTCAAGGTCGCCGTCCTCGACACCGGCGTGGACCTGGGCAACGCCGACGTCAAGGGCAGGCTGACAGCCACTCAGAGCTTTGTGCCGGGCACCGCCACCGTCCAGGATGGAGACGGCCACGGCACTCATGTCGCCTCCACCATCGTGGGCAGCGGCGCCAACTCGGGCGGCAAGTACAAGGGTGTGGCCCCCGGCGCCGACCTCCTGGTGGGCAAGGTGCTCACCGACGGCGGCGGCGGGCTGTCCTCCTGGATCATCAACGGCATGGAGTGGGCCGCGGCCCAGGGCGCCGACGTGGTGAGCATGAGCCTCGGCGGCCTCACGAGCACCCCCCATGATGCGAAGACGGAGGCGGTGGACCGGCTGTCGGCAACCACCGGCACCCTGTTCGTCATCTCCGCCGGCAACGACGGCCCCGGCGAGACCACCGTCACCAGCCCCGGCACGGCCGACTCCGCGCTGACCGTGGGCGCGGTCGACAAGTCCGAGGTCCTCGCCGGATTCTCCAGCCGCGGCCCGCGCGTCGGCGACAGGGCCATCAAGCCCGAGATCACCGCGCCCGGCGTCGGCATCGTCGCGGCCCGCGCCGCCGGCACCTCCATGGGCGCGCCCGTCGACGCGAACTACACCGCGGCCAGCGGCACGTCGATGGCGGCTCCGCATGTCGCGGGCGCCGCCGCCCTGCTGGCCCAGCGCCACCCGGACTGGACCGGCCGGCGCATCAAGGCGGCACTCACCACGCACGCCAAGCCCAGCAGCGACTACTCCGCCTACCAGCAGGGCAACGGCCGGGTGGATGTCCCCGCCGCGCTCGACCCGGCGCTGGAACTGTCCGGTACGGCCGACTTCGGGCTGATCACGTGGCACCCGGGGACGTACGAAAAGGAGACCCGTACCGTCACCGTCACCAACACCACGGACAGCGCCACCACCGTGACCCCCGCAATCAGCGGGAACATCCCGCAGGGCGCGGTCACCGTCCCGGGACCGGTCGAGGTGGCCGCGGGCGCCAGCGCCGAGATCACCGTCACCCTCGACCCGAACCTCGCCCCGACCGGTCTGACCAGCGACACCCTCACCCTGACCAGCTCGTCGGGCGCCACCGCGCACACCGCCGTCGGCCTGGACAAGGAGCGCGAACATCACACGGTCACTGTCCACTTCAAGGACCGCAAGGGCCAGACGCCGAGCAATTTCACCTACAACCTCGCGGGGATGAGCACTGGCACCACCAAGACGGGGGCGGGCGACACAGCGGAGCTCGAACTGCGCCTGCCCGCGGACCGCTACAGCATGATGGGTCGGGTGGCCACCCAGCTCAGCGGGGACTCCACGGCCTACGCCCTCGATCTCTACGCTCTTCCGACGATCGACCTCACCTCCCATGACGTCGAGCTGACCGTCGACGGCACCAAAGCAACCGACTTCAAGCTGGACGTGCGCGACGAGAAGCGGCCCCTGGAGACCGCGGACTACTCGTACGACCTCGCCCGCGTGGGGAAGAACGGGAGCGTGATACAGAGCTCCGGCGTGTTGAAGGTGGTCCGCAGCCTGCAGCACGTGGGCGCCATCCCGGCCGAGGCACCGAAGAAGGGTGACGGCGAGCTGTGGGCCTCGTTCTACCAGTCACGCCGCGAGCCGCTGATCCGGGCATCGGTGACCCGGCCGGACTCGTACGCGCTGACGCCCATCACCACCGACTACAGCAAGCGGTTCGACGGCCACAGCCGCTATGACCTCGTGGACGTCGGCGCCGGAACCGAGGAGGACCTGGCGGGACTCGACCTCAAGGGCAAGGCAGCCCTTCTGCACCTGGACAACCTCATCGGCAACAACCCGGTGATCCAGCGCGTGGAGGCGGCTGGCGCCGCCGCGATCGTCCTCGCCCCCACCGTCGACGAGACCCTCAGCGTGTACGTCGACGGGGTGAACGTGCCGTACTTCGCCGTCAACTACGACGAAGGCCGCCGGCTCACCGCCGATGTCGCGGCCGGCCGGACCACGATCGACCTCCGAAGCATCAAGGAGTCGCGCTACCAGTACACGGGCCGCTACGACTGGAACACCGGTATCCAGGCGAACCTGTCGACCCCGAGCAAGAAGGCCGACTACGCCAAGGTCCGCAGCTCCTTCCACAGCAACGGCACCGAACAGACGACCAGTTACCGCGTGGACTCCTGGGGTCCGGGCCCCCTGGCCTCCTATGCGCTCCTGCGGAATCTCCAACTGGGCACCGAACGCGACGACTACATGCTGGCCCGTCCGGACATCACCTACCAGACCACGGTCGTCTCCTCCCACTGGGGACCAGTGGACATGCTCGAGACAGCGCGCCGCTACCGGCCCGGGACCTCGGTCGCCGCGCACTGGTGGGCGCCCGTGCAGCATCCGTCCGTCGAGCCCAGCTCCGCCTGCTCGTTCTGCCGTTCCGACGTGAGCACCACCTTCTCTCCGGGTTACGGCGGTGACAGCGACCCGACGCACTGGACGAACTACGGTGTGCGCCGGACCTGGGCGTACTACCGCAACGGCGAGCAGATCACCGACACCTCCAGGATCTTCGTGCCGGAGAAGGCCGACTACACCTTCGTCTCCACCAACACCCATGTCGACAGCACGGTGAAGCTCGGCGGCAAGGTCGTCACCGAGTACGGCTTCACCTCCGCGGCACCGACGTCGATGGAGGCGCCCGACTGCAAGGCGGTCATCCCCAAGGCGACCGCCTGCGAGGCCCTTCCCGTCATCCAGCTCCACTACCGGATGAACACCTCCCTGCTCAACGAGGTGACCACGGGCAGCCACTCCACGGTCACCGTGGACGCCTCCCGCGCCAAGGGCTTCACCGGCGACAGCCGGATCGCCGGGGCGAAGTTCTCCGTCAGCTACGACGACGGCGCCACCTGGAAGAGCGCCGATGTCGACCGGGCCGACGAGAATTCGTTCACGGCCCGGTTCACCAACGCGGAACTGTCCGCCTCGAACGGGTACGTCAGCATCAAGGCCGAGGTCTGGGACGAGGCGGGCAACCGCACGGTCCAGACCGTCACCCGGGCGTATGCGCTGAAGTAACGCGGCCTGCCCACCATGGGGCGCCGCACGGGGGCTCCCGTGCGGCGCCTTTCGTCGATTCGCACGGCGAATTGCCGGAGTCGCCCCAGAGCCCCTTTCGTCCGCGAGATCGTGAAGCGGACCGACGGCGTCAAGGGCTTCAAGGTCCTGCTCCGCTGCTGGGTGGTGGAGCGAAGTTTCGGCCGGCTGGTCCGAAACCATCGGCCGGCCCGCGACTACGAACGGCTGACCGCGACCTCCGAGGCCATGATCAAGGTGGCAATGATCCGCCTGATGCTCGTCCGGCTCGCCGGGCAACCTTCACGGTGGAGCCATGAATCCCACCGCAAGACCACACGAGCCAAGACCATCGAGGACCTCATCGCCGCGTCATCAACCGGCCACCCGACAGGCTCTCAGGCCGGACGCCCGGGAAGCTCCGGCGCTCCGGGCGGCTTGAGTGCGGGCGCGGACAGCCGGAAGGTGATCCGGCCGAAGCTCACCTGGTCCCCGTCGCGCACCGACACCGCACCGGTCACCCGCTGCCCGTTCACACACGTGCCATTGGTCGAGCCGAGGTCGCGCAGGATCCAGCGGCCCCCCTGCACGGTGAGTTCGGCATGCTTGCGCGAGACGGTCTCATGGGTGAGCCGCAGTCCGTTCGCCGGATCGCGGCCGATGAACACGGGGTACGGGCTCGGGGCGGGCAGCAGCAGTTTCGGCAGCCGCTCGGCCTGCCAGGCCCTGCGTACCCGGGCCGGGAACCCGGACACCTTGCCGACCACCCGGAACAGCCTCTGCGTCCAGCGGCCTTCGCTCCGCAGGTCGGCGGTGAGTGCCGCCAGCTCCTCCGGGCGGCGGGCGGCCAGGGCCAGTTCCATGCGCCGTACGAACGTGTCGTGGGAGAGCCTGCCCTGCGCGGCGCCTTCTCTGAGCACACCGAGAACACGGTCGCGCTGAGCATCGGACACCCGCGCGGGATACGTGTGGAACTCGAAGGACGACGTCACAGGATCAATTGTCGGGGCGACCGCCTCGGAGTGTCCAGAACAACTCCGCTTGCCGCCCGCCTGACCGCCGCGGGCGGAGGGGCGTCCTCGTGCCGAATTATCGTGCACCAGACCGTAATCCGGTGGACGCTCCACCACAGGACCGGATACGGTGGCCATCCGCCCGAAGACCGAGGAAGGAGGCGAGAACAGTGCGTACGAGTACCACTTCATTCCCGCGCTCCCGTCCCGTTCGCCGGGCGGTTTCGGTTTCGGTCTGACCGGGAGCGCATCGCTTCTTCCGGAGGACTCTTCCATGACCGATCTGGTCATCCGCGCGCTCACCGAGAGCGACGCACAGCTTTTCCTCACTCTGCCCGACCGCGGTCTCGTCGGCCGCGCCGCCTTCGGGCACAGCTATGCCACCGTGCGCGAGGGTGGTGAGTACCGCCCCGAGTGGACCTGGATCGCCGAGCGCGACGGTGTCGTGGTGGCCAGGGCCGCCTGGTGGTCGGGGCCCGAGGACACCGCACCCGTGACGCTCAACTGGTTCGACTTCGCCGACGGCGAGGACGAGGCGGGCACCGAACTGCTGCGCCAGTCACCGCTGTACGCCGAGTACGAGCTGATCCTGCCCGCCGGCTGGCGGGATCGGCCCGACGTCGTGGCCGCCGCCGAGGCCAGGATCGCCGCCGCCCGCGCGGCCGGGATGAAGCCGCTGGTCGAGCGGTACCGGTACGAGTGGACGCCGGAGTGCGGGCTGCCTGAGCGGCCCGGCCGGCTCACCTTCCGGCCGGAGCCGGACGACGCGGTGATCCTCGACGTGCTGCGCCGGGTCCACTCCGTCACGCTGGACGCGCACGCCCGCCGGGCCATCGAGGGACCCGGCGGACTGGAGCAGGCGGCGCAGGAGGAGCTCGACTTCTTCCACTGGTGCCCCTCGCCGCGCTCCTGGTGGCAGCTGGCGTACACGCCCGAGGGCGAAGTGGCCGGACTCCATGTGCCCGCCCGTAACCCGGGCGGACCGTGCATCGGCTTCATCGGCGTCGTACCCGAGCAGCGGGGCCACGGCTACGGGTACGACCTGCTCGTCGAGTGCACGCACTTCCTCGCCGCCGAGGGCGCCGAGTTCATCGCGGGCGCCACCGACCAGGGCAATGCGCCGATGGCGGCCGCGTTCGCCCGGGCGGGCCATCCCATCATTCAGGAACGCATCCATCTGGTGTGAGGTTCGGGGTGAGCTCCGCCAGCCAGTCCAGGCGGAGCTGCTGCTCGGCGGGGATGGTCGCATCCTCGCCGCGCGGCCCCACATTGAGCAGCAGATTGCCGCCCGCGGCCGCGGTCTCCGTGACCAGTGAGGTCAGCGCGGGGCGGCTGAGGAAGGCGTCGGGTGGGGAGTTCCGGTTGTAGCCGAAGCTGTGGTCGATGCCCCGGGTGATCTCGTACGGGTCCGGGCCGGTGTAGCGGGCGAACTCGGGGGTGCGGAAGTCGTAGTACGGGGGCTTGCGCGGCACGAACCCCTCGCCCTGCGCGATCGTGCGGCGCTCCCACCGGTCGTACAGGGCCTTGGCGCCCGGCAGGTGGAGGGCGCGCCACATCGGCGCGTAGGGGAACAGCCGATCGTTGACGACGCCGTGCGGGACGGTGAAGCGGAAGTACTCGATGAGCCGCTGGACGTCGGTGCGCGAGCCGGGCCAGGCGATGTCGTTCCACAGGATGTCGGGCCGGTAACGGCGTATCAGTTCGCGCATCTGGGCGTCGGCGTACGCGGGGTAGTCGCCGCGCGGCACGGCGCAGACGGTGTCCGCGCCGGTGCCGATGGGCCGGTCGTCGAAGGTCCAGTCGAGCCCGCCGGAGTAGTAGACCCCGAACCGCAGTCCTTCGGCGCGGACCGCTTCGGCGAACTCGCCGACCACGTCGCGGGTGGTGTGCCAGCCGGTTCGGTGCGGGTTGCGGACCTCGGAGGGCCAGAGGCAGAACCCGTCGTGGTGCTTGGTGACGAGGACGGCGTAGCGGGCGCCGGCAGCGCGGAAACTGCGGGCCCAGGCCGCCGGGTCCCAGCCGTCCAGGCCGTCGTTGAAGTCGTTGCCGAAGTCGGTGTACGGCCGGGTGCCGTAAGTCGCCCGGTGGTGGGCGGAGACGGGGCTGCCGGGGAAGCGGAGCGCGTTCTCGTACCACTCGGCGTACGAGGTCCAGCCGAGCGGCGTCCGGCGGCCGGCGAGGGGCAGCTCGTCGGCGGGAACGTACGGCGGGGCCCAGCCCGGTACGGACGCGGGTGTCCAGTGCACAAAGATCCCTAGCTGGGCCTGGGACCACCATGAAGCAACCATGGCGCGAAGTATTGATCATCGAGGGGGCCGTTCGTAAGATCCGGGCGCCCCCGGCCTGATCCGAAGGACAGGCCCTGCGGATACCACCGAGCTGACGGCGAGCGGCCGATGACCGTGGAGGACAACCGCACGGAACCGCAGTCCCGGCTGGGCGGCGAAGGAGTCCCAGCCGGAGGGGCCCTTGCCGTCGGTGTCGGCTGCTCCTTCGGTCTGGAAGGCGGAGGCGGCGGCTCCTCAGAGGAATCCTGGCGGGAACGTCGGCACGATCATCTCGGCCTCCAGCAGCCGTACGTATGAGCAGAACCTGGCAGGGCAATGATCAGAACCAGACCTTAATCGCCAGTAACGGGCTCGATCCCGCGTCGTGGGCCGGTGATCCCGACTTCTGCCGACCATGGGGCCGTTACGAGGAGACGAGGAGCGACGCATGCTGTTCGAGGTATGGGCACCGGAGGCGGATTCCGTCGGTCTGCGGCTGGCGGGTGAGCTGCGGGCGATGGAGCGCGACCCGGCACGGACGGGCTGGTGGACAGCCGAGGCGGAGGCCGCGGACGGGGACCGGTACGGCTTCGTCCTCGACGACGGCCCCGTGCTGCCCGATCCGCGCTCGCGCCGCCAGCCGGACGGCCCGGACGGCGAGAGCGCCGTCGTCGACCAGGAGGCGTACGCCTGGCGCGCCGAGTGGGCGGGCAGGGGACTGCCGGGCGCCGTCCTGTACGAGCTGCACGTCGGCACGTACACCGAGGAAGGCACCTTCGACGCCGCCGCGGCGCGGCTGCCGCACCTCGCCGAGCTGGGCGTCACCCATGTGTCGCTCATGCCCGTCTGCCCGTTCCCCGGCCGGCACGGGTGGGGTTACGAAGGGGTGTCGCTGTGGGCCGTGCACGAACCGTACGGCGGCCCCGACGGGCTGAAGCGCTTTGTCGACACGGCGCACGGGCTCGGTCTTGCGGTGGTCCTCGACGTGGTCCACAACCACCTGGGACCGTCCGGCAACCACCTGCCCGCCTTCGGCCCGTACTTCACCGAGACCCACCACACGCCGTGGGGCGCCGCGGTCAACCTCGACGCCGCGGGATCCGACGAGGTCCGCGCGTATCTGCTGGGCAGCGCACTCGGCTGGCTGCGCGACTACCGGTTCGACGGACTGCGCCTCGACGCGGTCCACGCCCTCGCCGACACCCGGGCGCTGACCTTCCTGGAGGAGCTGTCCGCGGCGGTCGACGCGCTCGCCGCGGAGCTCGGTCGTCCGCTGCCGCTGATCGCCGAGTCGGACCTCTGCGACCCGCGTACGACAACGCCGCGCGCGGCGGGCGGCATCGGGCTGCACGCCCAGTGGAACGACGACTTCCACCACGCCCTGCACACGGCGCTGACCGGCGAGTCCCAGGGCTATTACGCCGATTTCGCCACCGCCCCGCTGACCGCCCTCGCCAAGACCGTGACGAGCGCCTTCTTCCACAACGGCACGTACTCCGCCTTCCGCGGCCGCACCCACGGCCGCCCCGTCGACACCGCCCGCACCGCGGCCACCCGCTTCGTCGGCTACGCGCAGACCCATGACCAGATCGGCAACCGGGCACTCGGCGACCGGCTCTCCGCCTCCCTCTCCCCCGGGCTGCTGGCCTGCGCGGCGGCACTCGTGCTGACCGGCCCGTTCACCCCGATGCTGTTCATGGGCGAGGAGTGGGGCGCCCGTACCCCCTGGCAGTTCTTCACCGACCACACCGACCCGGCGCTCGCGGAAGCGGTACGCAGCGGCAGGCGCCGGGAGTTCGCGGCGCACGGCTGGGCGGCGGACGACATCCCGGACCCCCAGGACCCGGCCACTCGCGACCGCTCCTGTCTGGACTGGACCGAACCGGAACGCGAACCGCACGCCCGCATCCAGGCCTGGTACCGCGAACTGATCGCACTGCGCCGCACTTTGCCCGATCTGTCGGATCCGGATCTGGCCGCGGTGAAGACCGCCCATGACGAGCAGGCGCGCTGGCTCGCCTATCGCAGGGGCGATCTGCGGATCGCGGTCAACCTCGACGAGAAGCCGGCCACGATCCCGCTCGGCGTCGGACGGAACCGGAACAGCCGGGGCAGGGTACTGGCCGCCTGGAAGCCGGTGGAGACGCCGGGCGCGGACGGGCTGCTGCATCTGCCGCCCGAGTCGTGCGTGGTGCTCGCCGACGACTGAGGGTCCGCGGAAGTGGTGCCGTACGACGTACAGCTCCACTTCCGCGACGGGAGGCGGAAGCCGGGGGGCTGAACGCTCCTCCCGGCCCGGCTATTCGACGATCGCCAGCTCGCGTGCGGTGGTGTTGAGCCGGCGCCCACCGTCCTCCGTGACGGTCACGATGTCCTCGATACGGACGCCGAACCGGCCCGGCAGATAGATGCCGGGCTCCACGGAGAAGCACATCCCGGGCACCAGCGGCTGCTCCTCGCCCTCGATCATGTACGGGGGCTCATGGGTGGTGACGCCGATGCCGTGGCCGGTGCGGTGGATGAAGCGCTCGCCGTAGCCGAACTCGGTGATGACAGCGCGGGCCGCCCGGTCGATCTCCTGGCAGGCGACGCCGGGCCGGACCGCGCGGCAGCCGGCCTCCTGCGCCTCCCGCACGATGTCGTGCACCCGCTGCTCCTCGGTGCTGGGTTCGCCGACATGGACCGTACGCGAGGTGTCGGAGCCGTAGCCGTGCTTGAGGCCGCCGAAGTCCAGCACCACCATGTCGCCGCGCTCGATCGTGCGGTCGCCCGCCTCGTGGTGCGGGTTGGCGCCGTTGGGCCCGGAGCCGACGACGGTGAAGTCGACCTGCGAGTGCCCGAACTGCTTGAGCAGCGCGGCGAGATCGGCGGCGACGTCGGTCTCCTTGCGGCCGGAGAAGCGGACCTTCAGGATCTCCTCGTACGTGGCGTCGGCGGCGGCCCCCGCTGCCGCGAGCCGCTCCAGCTCGGCCGCGTCCTTGACCGCCCGCAGCATCGGCAGGGCCTCGGTGAGGGAGACGTACGAGGTGCCGGGGAGGAAATTCTGCAGCCCGAGCAGGTGCATCGCCCAGGCGTTGTCGCTGACCCCGAAGCGGCCGGCCGCGTCGAGCAGCGGGGCGGTCACGGCGTACGGGTCCTTGCCGTCGGTCCAGTCGCGCAGGGTCAGCGCCGGGGAGCCGACGGCCCGCTCGGCGTCCGGTGCCTCCAGGGTGGGGACGACGAGGACCGGGTCCTGGCCCGCCCTGAGGACGAGGAGGGTGAGGCGTTCGGTGTTCACGGGGTGGTAGCCGGTCAGGTGGACGAGGTCCGGGCCCGGTGCGACGAGGACACCCGCGAGCCCCGACTCGGCGGCGGACTCGGCGGCCCGCTCCATCCTCGCCCGGTAGTCATCGGCGGTGAACGGCACGGGCTGGTCGGGGCTGGACATGCGGGACCTCCTGGCGATGCGACACGGCACACGACATCCTGCCCGGCGGCAGCGGTCGGCGCGAGTGCGGGGTCAGGGCGTCGGGCGCAGCCGTACGACGAGGTCGGCGCGGTCCCGGCCACGGTCGACGAGCCGGGCATTGCTTTCGTCGGATCCGGCCACCCAGCGCTCCGCGTACGGCCGGGGCTTGCCGAACCGCACATGGCGGTCGACGAGCCGGCGGACCCGTACCTCCGGGTCGAGGTCCAGGAACCAGACCTCGTCGAGCAGCCCGCGCACCGGCGCCCACGGGCCGTCGTCGTGGAGCAGGTAATTGCCCTCGGTGACGACGAGCGGGATGTGCGGGGCTACGGGAACGGCCCCGGCGATCGGCTCCTCCAGGGTGCGGTCGAAGACCGGAGCGTAGACGGGCCCCTCCTCCTCGGGCGTGCGCAGGCGTCGCAGCAGGGCGGCGTACCCGGCGGCGTCGAACGTGTCGGGGGCGCCCTTGCGGTCGGCCCGGCCCAGCCGGTCCAGCTCGGCCCGGGCCAGGTGGAAGCCGTCCATCGGGACGAGGACGGCGAGCCCGGCCAACGCGTCGACGAGGCGGCCGGCGAGGGTTGACTTACCGGCTCCGGGCGCCCCCGCGATGCCGAGTATGCGGCGATGGCCGGGGGCGGCGAGCCGGCGGGCGCGGGCCGACAGTTCACCGACGTCACTCGTGTGCATGCCAGGCATTGTCCCGGCATGGCGGCGCCCTCGGTAGCGTTACGTATAACCCACCTGTGCCCCAGCTCCGCACCCCCGAGGAACCGCCATGTCCCACATCGCCCTGGTCACTTTGGTCGTCCGCGACTACGACGAGGCCCTCTCCTTCTACACGAACGCCCTCGGCTTCGAACTCGTCGAGGACACCGACCGAGGGGACGGATCCCGCTGGGTCGTCGTCCGCCCGCGCGGCGCCGCGGTAGGTACGGGGCTGCTGCTGGCCCGCGCCAAGGACGAGGATCAGAGGGCCTCCGTCGGCGCGCAGACCGGCGGCCGGGTCGGTTTCTTCCTGCACACCGAGGACTTCGCAGCCGACCACGCACGGATGCTGGCGGCCGGAGTTCGCTTCCTGGAGGAGCCGCGCCACGAACCGTACGGCTCGGTCGTGGTCTTCGAGGACCTGTACGGCAACCGCTGGGACCTGCTCCAGCCCGCGTGAACCGCGGGCTTCCCGCCTCGCGGGAGCGTTGTCGATGGCCGCTGTTGCGTTCAGTGACATGACTGATCCGACGGCCGCCGTCGTCGACTCGCGGTCCCACCGGCGGAACGCTCACGCATCCGCTTCCGGGCGCGACGGCAGGGTGCCCTTGCGGACCCGGCCGACAGAGCCGACGACGAAAACCCCGCTGTCCGGCCGCCTTGACACCGGCGGACAGCGGCTTCTCTATCGTGATGGCCGGGCGGCGCCCGCCCTTGTTGCCCTTGGCCTCGGCGGCCCGCAGCCGGTCGTACGTCAGCTCCCGCTGGAGCTCGCGCTGGAGTTCGCCGGCGGCCGCGAGGGTCTGCACCATGAACTTCACGGTGGACAACAGCTCTCAGGCGCGCGGGTGGCGGGCGGCGAGGTCCATCGCAGGTCGGGCGGTCGACTGCTGGTCGGTCGAGACCCGCTTGTAGATCAGATTGGCCATTGCGGCCCTTTCCGCGCGGAGGGACGGAGCCCATCTGTGGTCAACTGTCATCAATCAGCATCGGATCTGATTGGATCGGCGCCGCCCCAGCGCCCCGGATTGTCCGGGTTCATTGGATGCCTACCGTGCCTGTCGTCATCCGATCGTTTGCCGACAGGGCGGCCCGTGATCACGAGCCTTCGACGGATCACCGCACCCTCCCCGAGTCGTTAGCAACTCGGGTTGACTATCTCAATTAGTCAACTACGGTTGCTTGCATGTCCGTCGGCAAGAATTCCCTTCCCCATGAGCCCGCTGACGCCCTGGCGGCTGTCGTGGCGTTGCGGCGCCTCGCCGATCAACTGGAGGACGCCGCTGTCGAGCAGGCCATGCGGGCGGGCTGGAGCTGGCCGCAGGTCTCCGAGGCGCTCGGTGTCACCCGCCAAGCCGTCCACAAGAAGCACGCCAAGCGGCTCATCGCCGCCGGAGTCAAGCTGAGGAGGCGCGGCGATGAGCGCGTTTGACAAGTACCTGCACGCGGTCATCGTGCGGGCGATGCACGAAGCCCACGAGGACGGTTCGACGACGATCGACGCGCAGCATCTCCTGTTGTCGCTCGCCGCCGATCAGGGGTCTACCGCACAGCAGGTCCTGGTCTCGGTCGGGCTCGGTCGCGCTGCTGTCCGCGACGCACTGGACCGAGAGTTCGAGCACAGCCTGAGCATGGTTGGAGTGTCTCCAGCCGCCTATGGCCTTCCCAGGCCGAGCCACGCTTCCCCGCAGCCCAAGATGGGTGCGTCCGCCAGACTCGCACTGGAGCGGAGCTTCGGCTCCGCTCGCAAGAAGGACCTGCGGTCAGCACATTTGCTGCTCGGGATCCTGCAGGCTCAAATCGGCACCGTGCCACGTGCTCTCGCCTTGGCCGGTATCGATCAGGCCGAGTTGGCGGACCGCGTACGGCAGACGCTCAACAGCCAGGATCAGTGACCACCGGACACAGCTGACACAGCCAGTTCACCCCGCGCGGCCGTGCCCTTGCCGTGAGGTGCGGTGGGTCCGGTAGGCGTGCGCGATGGATCGCACGCTGCGCTGGGCTCTAAACCCCTGGTGAGAGCCGGTGGGCCAGTGAATCACGCTGTGGATAGGGGCCGGGCGGTCATCTACGGGTCACACACGACAAGGAGGACCACATGCACCAACACACCGCTCATACAGAAAGCGGCCGACCGGGCGCCGAACCGGCCAGAGCAGGGGGCACTGTATCCGAGTCCGCACCGGCCTCAGGGGCTGAGGGCTACGAGGCAGTCCAGCGCTTACTTCAGCAAGCCGTGACTCAAGGCGGCCTTCCCGGCATTCTTGCTGAGGTGTGCGACGGCGACCGGCAGTGGTTCGGGACCGCAGGAGTGGCCGACACCCGAACCGGCCGCAAGCGTTCACAGCAGGACCGGTTCCGCATCGGCAGCATCAGCAAGACGTTCGTGGCCACCGTCGTGCTGCAGCTGGCGGCGGAAGGCAGGCTGAGCCTGGATGACACCGCGGAACAGTGGCTGCCCGGCGTGGTACAGGGCCATCACCACGACGGTGCCAGGGTGAACATCAGGATGCTGCTCAACCACACCAGCGGGATCTTCAACTACACCGATGACCAGGAAGCACTGAACCGTTACGAGACACACCCGCCCGAGTCATTGGTGCAGATCGCCATGGCCCATCCGCCCACCTTCACACCGGGTTCGGGCTGGGCGTATTCCAACACCAACTACGTCCTCGCCGGCATGATCATCGAACGGGCCACCGGCCGCGCGCTTGCCGAGGAGATCACCGAGCGGATCTCCCGCCCATTCGGCCTGGCTGGTACGCACCTGCCGAACGGCAGCGACCCAACGATCCACGGGCCACACTCCCGGCACTACACGAAGCTGTTCCAGACCGCCCCCGGCGCGCCGGTCCACGACGCGACCGAGCTCGATTCATCCATGTTCTGGGCAGCCGGCGGCATGATCTCCACCGCCGGGGACCTCAACCGGTTCTTCGGCGCCCTGCTGAGGGGCCGGATACTGCCACCGGACCAGCAACGCGACATGTTCACCACCGTGCCCACCCGCGACTGGATTTCCAACGCCGCCTACGGCCTCGGCGTTTCCTCAGTGAGACTGCCCTGCGGGGAAACGGTCTGGGGCATGGGGGGTGCACTCTTCGGATCGTGGTCCTACGCCTACGGCGCTCGCGATGGCGAACAGATGGTCACCACCAACGTCAACGGCGACTGGAGCAATGGCGGTTGGGACGACCCCATCGGCATCTTCACTGATCTACTTCAGGCGAAGTTCTGCCGCCGGAGCGATACCTGAACACCGGTCACGGGTCGGTCCGGCTCGGCTCCTGATACTCACTCCCGCCCGCCGTCGTCGTCCGGCGCACCAGGGTCGCACAGCGGGCGCAGGCCACCGTCGCGCCGGTTCAGCGCGCGGAACAGCTGCTCCAGCACGCCCACCACGTACGCGTCACAGTCCACCGTCCCCTCGGGCAGCTCCGGGTTGGAGTACACCGCCTTCTTCCACGCCGCTGGCACCAACTTGGCGTCGATCTCACGCCGCAGCAGTGGCTTGCCCTTCATCTTCCGCCTCGCCAACGCCGGGAGCCGCTCCAACTCCGGGATCCGCCGCCCCTTCGGCACCCCGAGCAGCGCCACCAGATCCGCCGACAGCGACGCGTCCGCCCGCCGCGCAGCGCCCGCCACCGTCGCGTACAGCCGCTTCTCTGCGACCTGACGTACGGATGCGACCTGCTTGGCCAGCACACTCACGCCCGGCAGCACCCGGTGGCGGCGCAGCCGGCCGACCGCCTGGTTGAACAGAGCCACCGGTCCCTCGGCGCCCGTCCACGCCCGCCCATGCAGGAACGCGCGGAACTTCCGCCCCCACTCCGCGTCCTCGAACGGGTGGTAGCCGTAGGCGTCCCGGAAGGTTGGTCAGCGTACGCGCCCCGCCCGGCGCCCGGCTTCGCCGACGAGACCAGCGCGGCCTTGAGTTGCGGGCCCTTCCAGTCCGGGTGCTCCTGGGCGAGCAGCGCGGCGGGCCCGGAAGATGTCACGGGGCGTCAGAAGAATCTCCGGCAAGAAACCCGCCGCCCGGTGACATCCCCCGGGGGTGTCCGCTCCGTCGAAGTGGTCAGAGACGAACGGAGGCGCGCATTTGCGTACCGAGGACCTGGCGGAGTTCCGCGGTTTTGCCGAGGACCGGCTGCCGCACCTGCGGCGCACCGCGTACCTGATGTGCGGTGACTGGCACCATGCCGAGGACATCACCCAGACGGCGCTGACGAAGCTGTACGTCGCGTGGAGTCGGCGGCGCCAGATACACAACATGGACGCGTACGCCCACCGTGTGCTGACCCGAGCCTGCGTCGACCACACGCGGCGCCGTTGGCGCCGCGAGCACCCCACCGCCGCACTGCCCGACCACGCCGGGCCCGGCACGGATCCGGCGCTCGGGCTCCAGGTCCGTGCTGCGCTGGCCGCCCTTCCACCGCGCCAGCGCGCGGTGGTGGTGCTGCGCTACTGGGCCGACCTGGACATCGCCGCGACCGCCAAAGCCATGGGCTGCACTGCCGGAACCGTCAAGAGTCACACCGCGCGGGCACTGGTCCGCTTGCGAGAACTACTCGGCGACAGCGACACGTTCGACACGTTCGCCGCGCATGTCGCCGCCACCCGAGAGAAGGTTGCCCTGCCATGAACGACCACGACGTCAAGACCCTGCTGGAAGCCGGGCTCGACGACGAGCCACCGGTACGAATCAACGTCGACGCGGCAGTTTCCGCCGGACGCCGCCGCCGGTCGGTGCGTCGCCTCGCACTCGCCGGTGCGGGCCTGACCGCCGGGACGGCGATGGCCGTGGTGGCACTGACCACGACCGGTGCCGGTACGGTGCCGAGCCCGTCGGCCGCCACCGACCCGCTCGTCGGGCCGATGGTGCTGACCGCGTCCGGCGCCGGCTCCGACTCGAAGCCGCTGCGGCCGGACAGCTTCGGCCCGGGACGTGAGCACACGACACACTGGCGCAGCGAGCAGCTCGCCGACACCCTCGTCACGCTGCTCCCGCCGGGCAGGACGACCGTCCACGAGGGCGACTTCCCTGGCCGGACCTACCGTGTGACATGGGACGACGGCACCGGACCGGTGAACTTCATCGGCGGCGCCGACTACACCGCCGACGCCCCGCAGGTGCCGCTGTGCGCGAGGCTCGCGACACCCAAGGTCACGCCCCGGCCGGGCGCGCCGAAGCCGCAGGACGTCGCCCCGTCGCATGAGTGCGAGGTGATCGATCTCGACGGCGGGCGGGCGGAGGCGGTGACACTCCGGTTCCCGCAGGACGGCCGGGTGTCACAGTACGTACGTGTACTGCGCGCGGACGGCCGGACGGTGACCCTCCAGCAGTGGGGCGGCACCCCGAGCTCGACGCGGTCGCGGGACACCGCCGCGTCGCGGCCACCGCTGGGCACCGCCGAGCTGCTGGCGATCGCGAACGACCCCGCCTGGCGCTTCTGACCCGGCTGGATCGCCCGGCGCCGCGCGCCCCGGTTCGCACGCAGGCCCGCAGCCGGTCGCCCGACTGCGGGCCGCGTCGGACTGAGCGGCCGGGCGCGTCGGGCCGGGCGGCCGGGCGGCGTGTTCAGCGGTTCGCCCGGCCTTCCAGGTACGCGAGTACGGCGAGCACCCGCCGGTGCACCGTGCCGTCGTCCGGTTCCAGACCGAGCTTGGCGAAGATCGAGCCGATGTGCTTGCTCACCGCCCTCTCCGTGACGACGAGTTCGGCGGCGATGGTGCCGTTCGCCTTGCCCTGGGCCATCAGTTCCAGCACCTCGCGTTCGCGCGGGGTGAGACTCTGCAGCGGTTCGGCGGACGACCTGCGGGTCAGCAACTGGGTCACGACCTCCGGGTCGAGGGCCGTGCCGCCCGCCGCCACCCGGTCGAGGGCCTCCAGGAACTGGTCGACCCGGCCCACCCGGTCCTTGAGGAGGTAGCCGATGCCCTGGGCGCCCTGGGCGAGCAGCTCGGCGGCGTAGGTCTCCTCGACGTACTGGGACAGGACGAGGATCGGCAGCTCGGGCAGCTCCGCGCGGGCCGCGACGGCGGCGCGCAGGCCCTCGTCCCGGAACGTCGGCGGCAGCCGTACGTCGAGGACGGCGGCGTCCGGCCGGTGCTTCAGCAGGGCGGGAAGGATCTCGGGCCCGGTGGCCGCGTCGGCCACCACCTCGTGGCCCGAACTGGTGAGCAGCAGGATCAGGCCCTCCCGCAGCAGGGCGTTGTCCTCGGCGATCACGATCCGCACGGCAGCTCCACTTCGATGTCCGTCGGCCCTCCGGTGGGGCTGCTGATGCGGGTGGTGCCGTCCAGCGCGGCGACCCGCCGCCTGATCCCCACCAGGCCGCTGCCGGCGCGTTCGTCCGCGCCGCCGTGTCCATCGTCCCCGATGACCACACGCAAGGTGTCGGGGCCCCGGCCGATCCGGACCGTGGCGGCCGTCGCGCCACTGTGCTTGCTGATGTTGGTGAGCGACTCGGCGACCACGAAGTACGCGGCCGCCTCGATGGCGGCCGGGAGCCGCCGCCCGTCCTCGACACCGTCGAGGTCCGCGGTGACGGGTACGGCGACATCGGCGGCCAGCGCCCGTACCGCACCCGCCAGTCCACGGTCCGTCAGGACGGGCGGATGGATGCCGCGGACCACGTGCCGCAGCTCCGCGAGGGCTGCCTCCGCGCCGTCCTGGGCCTCGTCGAGGCGGAGCCGGGCGGCGGCGGGGTCGCGGTCGAGGAGTTGCTTGGCGAGCCCGATGCGCATCGACAGGGCGACGATCCTGGCCTGGGCTCCGTCGTGCAGATCCCTTTCGATCCGGCGCAGTTCGGCGCCGTGCGCCTCGACGGCACCGGCCCGGCTCTCCGTCAGCTGCGCGATCCGGTCGCCGAGTTCGGCGGAGTGCGACGAGGTCAGCAGCGAATGGGACCAGCTCGCCGCGAGGTCCGCGAGCACGGGATGCCAGCGCAGTACCCAGCCCTGCCGCTCGGGAAGCGGTGTGCCGTACTCGTCGGCGGTGCGCCGGTCCAGGGCGTGGACGACGGTCAGTGCGGCCCCGTCCACGAAAAGACCGACCGGCCACAGGATCATGGTGAGATAGGCGAGTACGTTGCCGAGGAGCGCCTGGGCCGGCAGCCAGAGCGCGTCGCGCCAGGTCGCGGGGTCGGTGAGGACTCGGCGGACCCGCTCGGACAGTTCCCCGCCGTCCAGCGGAAGATACTGCGCCGGGCTGAACGGCACCCCGAGCCGCGCGGCGGACCGGCGGCGCTCGAAGTCCGCGAAGCGCCGCAGCAGTTTGGCGGCCTCCGGCAGGGCGGGCAGTCCGATGATCACGGCGGCGAACATCAGGACGGCGGCCACCAGGAACACGCACAGATAGGCGAGCAGTGCCACCGGAACGCCGATGAACAGATAGCGCGAGGCATCCCACGAACGCCGGATGGCGACTGTCAGCGGGGCGGGATCGGTGCTCATGTCAGATCACGTTACGGGGGGCCCGCCCGGCTGCGGAGTGGGGCCCGTCCCCGGCTCGTGGTGGAGCTGGCTGTACCCCCGTTCCGGGAGCGCGCACTCTCCCCCGCATCCCCGCTCGCTCCTAACGTTTATGCAGGTCAGGCGGTACGTCAGCAACAGCGGAGGTAACCAACGGTGGACACGGTCACGGCAGTGCGGGCGACAGCGCTGAGCCTGGAGTCGGTGAGCCGGCGCTACGGGCGGCGCGGCCGCGCCCGGGAGGTGGTGGCGCTCGACGCGGTTTGCGCGGTCCCGGCCGGGAGCTTCACCGCGGTGGTCGGCCCTTCCGGGTCCGGCAAGAGCACGTTCCTGCAGTGCGCGGCGGGGCTGGACCGTCCCACCTCGGGAACGGTACGGATCGGTGGCACCGACCTGGGGTCGCTGAGCGAGGCGGCACTGACCCGGCTCCGCCGGGACCGGGTGGGCTTCGTCTTCCAGTCGCACGCACTGAACCTGGTGCCGTCGCTGTCCATCGAGGAGAACGTCGTTCTGCCGCTGGTGCTCGCGGGAGCGGATCCGGGCGATGCCGGGGTGCTGGCCCGGGGGCAGGATCTGCTGGCGCGCGTGGGTCTTGCGGGGCGCGGCGCGGAGAGTCCGACCACGCTCTCGGGCGGCCAGCAGCAGCGGGTCGCGGTGGCCCGCGCGCTGGTGACCGAACCCGCGGTGATCTTCGCGGACGAGCCGACGGCTTCCCTGGACCCGGAGTCGGCGGCGCTGGTCCTCGGTCTGCTGCGGGACGCGGTCCGGATCGACGGCCGTACGGTCGTCATGGTCACCCATGATCCGGTGGCGGCGAGCTGGGCGGACACCGTGCTGACGATGGACGGCGGGCGGCTGCGATGAGCGCGAGGATCCGCAAGGCGGAGACCGTGCGGGCGCGATCCGGGGCGCGGCGCGCGTCGGCGTTCCTGGCCGGGCGCTCGGTGACGGCGCACCGGCGGGCCTGGGCCGCGGTGTTCGCGACGGCGGCGGCCACAGCGGCGCTGATCGGTGCATTCGCGCTGGTGCTCGGCTCGCTGCTGCTGGCGCGGCCGCCGGTGGAGCGGTACGCGGGCGCGGACGCGGTGGTGGCGGCCGACCAGAAGGTGTCGTACACCGCGAAGCCGTGGGGCAGTGAGCCGACGACGGTGACGGCATATCTGTCGGAACGGGCCCGGCTGGACCGGGCCGTGGTGGCGAAGGCCGCGGCGGCCGACGGGGTGGCGAAGGCGGTCGCGGACGACTCGGTGCCGCTGACGCTGGGTGGTGGCGCCGGTGCGGTCGGCCGTTCCTGGCCGTCGGCGGTGCTCACCGGGTACGAGCTGACCTCCGGCCGGGCGCCGCGGAGTGCGGACGAGGTGGTCGTCGACCGGGCGCTGGCAGCCGCCGGGGCCGAGGTCGGCTCGACCGTGAAACTCCAGGTGGAAGGCGCCGCGCGCCCGTACACCGTCAGCGGTGTCGCGGACGCGGGCAGTCGGGGCGAGGGAACCCCCGCCGTCTTCTTCACCGAAGCGCGGCTGACCGCGCTGGCCGGACACCCGGGCACGGTCGACGCGGTCGGGATCGTCGCGCGGGACGGCGTCTCCTCGGACGCGTTGCGGGACTCGTTGGCCGACGCGTTGCCCGACCGTACGGACACCGGGCGCGGCATCCGGGTCCTCACCGGCCCCGCACGCGGAGAGGCCGAGCACCTGGACGCGCTGGGCGGCCGCGGTGACCTGCTGGCGCTGCTCGGCTCGATCGCGGGCACGGTCCTCATGGTGGCGCTTCTCGTTCTTTCCACGACCGTCTCCCAGGCGGTCCACCAGCGCTCCGGTGAGCTGGCGCTGCTGCGGGCGGTCGGCGCGACGCCGCGGCAGCTCAGGTCGGCGGTCGGCCGGGAGGTGAGCCGGGTGGCCGGTGCGGCGGTGGTGCTCGGCGGGGCCGGGGCCGTACCGCTGGGGCTGCTGATGCGGTCGCTGCTGACGACGGATCCGCTGCCGCTGCCCGCGCCGCTGTGGCTGCCGCTCGCGGCAGCCGTGGCCGCCGCGGTGGTTGTCGCCGGGGCCGCGCGTCCGGTCTCGCTGCTCGCCGCCCGGTCGATCACCGGGATGCGGCCCGCCGCCGCGCTGAGTGCGGCGCGCGCCCCCGAGCCGGGTGAGCCGGGCCGGCTGCGGACCGGTGCGGGCGGGCTGCTGGCCGTGTCCGGGGTCGGCTCGGCGGTCGCGGCCATGGCGCAGGGCGGTCAGGCGGCCGCGGTGGCCGCGTCGGGTGCGGCGACGTCGCTGGTCATCGCGGTGGCGCTGCTCGGGCCGTGGATCGCACGGGCGTCGACGCGGGTGCTGGGTGCGCCGCTGCGACGTGCGGGCGGTGTCTCCGGGTTCCTGGCGGCGAAGTCGGCCGCCGCGCACAACCGGCGGCTGGGCGCGGCGATCACGCCGATCGTGCTGGTGGTCGCGTTCGTCTGCGTCCAGCTGACGGCGGGGGCGACGCTGGAACGGGCCGCCGACCGGCAGTCGGCGGCCGCGCTGCGGGCGGACTTGGTGGTGACGGCTCCGGCGGGACTGCCCGGGGACGCGGCTGCCGCGGTGCGCGGGGCGCCGGGTGTGGCGGCTGCGACAGGTGTGCTGCGGTCGTCGGTCATGCTCGCGCACCACGAGATGGGCGATCCGAAGCTGGACCGCTACCCGGTGCTGGGTGTGACGGCGGACGAGCTGTCCGGCACGGTCGATCCGGGCGTCGCATCGGGTGACCTGGCCGCCCTGACGGGGCGCTCCACGGTCGCCGTCGGCAGGGACCGGGCGGACGAGCTCGGCGTCGGCGTCGGCGACCGGGTGCGGCTGCGGCTCGGTGACGGTGCACAGACACGGCTGCGGGTGGTGGCGGTGTACGAACGGGCCCTGGGGCTCGGCGAGTTCATACTGCCCCGCGAGGCGCTGACCGGCCATGTGTCGGCGGCGCGCGATGCCCGGATCCTGGTCCGCTCGGAGGAAGGGTCGGCTGCGGCGTCGGTGCGCCGCGCGGTCGCCCCGTACGCCGGTGCGCAGGTCCGGGCCGCGACGGCGGACGACGTACGGATCGCGCCGTCGTCGTCGGAGGAGGACGACGCGCTGATCGTCATCGGGGTCGGGGTGATCGGCGGGTTCGCGCTGCTGGCGGTGGTGAGCACGCTGGCCCTGATCACGGTGGGCCGCCGCCGGGAGTTCCGCCTGCTGCGGCTGGTGGGTGCGGGGCGCAGGCAGGTGACGCGGATGCTGTTCCTGGAGACGGGGCTGGTGGCCGTGGCGGGCCTGACGATCGGCACGGCGGTGGCGGCGATCCCTCTGACGGCGTTCGCGGTGTCGGCGGCAGGGACGGCCCCGTACCTGGAGCCGGTGCGGTACGGGGTGCTGGCGGGGGCAGTGCTGGTGGCTGCGGTGGCGGGCGTCGTGATCCCGGGGGCGTCCGGTGGCCGCGTCAGGAGGCAATGAGGGTGCGGTGGGCGGCCCGGGGCCGCTGTGACCTCCTCTCAAGCGCCGGACGGGCTGAAGGATGTCCTCCACGGCTGGACGGGCTTGGTCTCAAGCCCGTCCAGCCATTGGGACGCCGCCGCCGCATGGCTACAGCACCCGCCCCGCCGCCCCCCGCAACGCGTCGAGGACCGGACGGATCAGGGGATGCCCCTCCGCCCCCTGCCGTACCGCGGCGAACACCCGCCGGGTCGGCGCGCTGCCCTCCACCGGGCGTACCACCACTCCCGCGAGTTCCATCCCCCGCAGCGCCGACCTGGGCACCAGTGCCACCCCGGCCCCCGCTCCGGCAAGTGCCACCACCGCGCGGAAGTCGTCCGAGGAGTGCTCCAGTCTCGGCTGGAAACCGGCGAATTCGCAGGAGAGCACAACCACGTCGTGGCACGGGTTGCCGGGGTACGGGCCGATCCACGGGTCCTTCTCCAGGTCCGCGATCGCCACCTGGTCCTGGCCGGCCAGCCGGTGCCCCACCGGCAGCACAGCGTCGAACGGCTCCGAGTACAGCGGCACCCGGGTCAGCCGCCGGTCGTCGTCACCGGGCGCGCCCCGGTATTCGACGGCGACCGCCACATCGACCTGCCGGTCGAGCACCATCGGCACGCTCGCGTCGCCCTCCGCGTCCTGCACCCGGACCCGGATGCCGGGCGCGGTAAGCGTCAGTTCAGCGATGGCGGGGGCGAGCACGAGCCCGATGCCGGTGGCGAACGCGGCGACCGTGACCGCACCGGCGTCTCCCGCCCCGTACGCGGCGAGCTCCGCCTCGGCCCGTTCCAGCTGGGCCAGCACCGCATTGGTGTGGGTCAGCAGGATCTCGCCGGCCGATGTGAGCCGTGCGCCACGGGCGCTGCGGTCGACCAGCCGGTGGCCGGTCTCCTGTTCCAGGGCGGCGAGCTGCTGGGAGACGGCGGACGGCGTCAGATAGAGCGCGGCGGCTGCCGCAGTCACGGTGCGGTGGTCGGCCACCGCACGGAGAATACGCAGCCGCCGTGCATCGATCATGTGATCCATTGTCCCAGGCCCCGAGGGGTGTACGGGACCTGGGACCGCTCCGCTCGGGGAGCTACTCGCCGAGCGCGGCCCGCGCCTCGACGAACGCGTCCACCGCACGGTTCACGTCGTCCGTGGAGTGCGCGGCCGACAGCTGGACGCGGATGCGCGCCGCGCCCTGCGGGACGACCGGGTAGGAGAACCCGATCACATACACACCGCGCTCCAGGAGCAGCTCCGCCATCCGGCCTGCCTTCGCCGCGTCCCCGATCATCACGGGGGCGATGGCGTGGTCGCCGGGCAGGATGTCGAAGCCTTCCTCGGTCATCCGCTTGCGGAAGAGCGCGGTGTTGGCGTTCAGCCGCTCGCGCAGGTCACCGGCGGACTCCAGCAGGTCGATGACCTTGAGCGAGGCCGCCGCGATGACCGGGGCGAGGGAGTTGGAGAAGAGGTACGGGCGGGACCGCTGGCGCAGCAGTGCGACGATCTCGGCGCGCGCCGCGACGTAGCCGCCGGAGGCACCGCCGAGCGCCTTGCCGAGCGTGCCGGTGATGATGTCGACGCGGTCCATGACGTCGTGCAGTTCGGGCGTGCCGCGGCCGCCGGGGCCCACGAAGCCGACGGCGTGCGAGTCGTCGACCATGACCATGGCGTCGTACCGGTCGGCCAGGTCGCAGATCTCGCGGAGCGGGGCGACGTACCCGTCCATGGAGAACACGCCGTCGGTGACGATGAGCCGGCGCCGCGCCCCGGACGCCTCCTTGAGCTGCTGCTCCAGGTCGTCCATGTCGCGGTTGGCGTAGCGGAACCGCTTGGCCTTGGAGAGGCGGATGCCGTCGATGATGGAAGCGTGGTTGAGGGCGTCGGAGATGACCGCGTCCTCCGGGCCGAGGACGGTCTCGAACACGCCGCCGTTGGCGTCGAAGCAGGAGGAGTAGAGGATCGTGTCCTCCTGGCCGAGGAACGACGAGAGCCGCTGCTCCAGCTCCTTGTGGACCTCCTGCGTGCCGCAGATGAAGCGGACCGAGGCCATCCCGTAGCCCCAGCGGTCCAGCGCCTCGTGGGCGGCGCTGATCACCTCGGGGTGGTCGGCGAGCCCCAGGTAGTTGTTGGCGCAGAAGTTGAGCACCTCACCGGGGCGGCCACCGGCGGTGACGGCGACGGACGCGGACTGCGGGGTGCCGATCACACGCTCGGGCTTGTGAAGTCCGGCGGCCTTGATCTCGTCGAGGGTCGTGCGCATGTCGTCGCGTACGGAGTCGAACATGAGGGGTGTCTCCTGGTGTGTACGGGCCGGTACGAGGTCGGTACGAGGTCGGTCAGACGGTCCAGTCGAGGATGATCTTGCCGCCGCGTCCGCTCGCCGCGTCGTCGAAGGCCGCCTCGAAGTCGCGGTAGCCGTACCGTCCGGTGACCACGGGGGCGAGGTCGAGGCCGCCCTCCAGCAGGACGGACATGGCGTACCAGGTCTCGTACATCTCGCGGCCGTAGATGCCCTTGATCGTGATCATCGAGGTGACGACGCTGGACCAGTCGACCGCGAACTCCTCGGACGGCAGTCCGAGCATGGCGATCCGTCCACCGTGCGTCATGTTCGCGATCATGTCGCGCATGGCCTCGGGGCGGCCGGACATCTCCAGGCCGATGTCGAAGCCCTCGCGCAGGCCGAGGTGGCGCTGGCCGTCGGCGATGGTCTCCTCGGCAACGTTGAGGGCGAGGCTGACGCCGACCTTCCGCGCGAGATCGAGCCGGGCCTCGCTGACGTCGGTGATGACGACGTTGCGGGCGCCCGCGTGCTTGGCGACGGCCGCGGCCATGATGCCGATCGGGCCGGCGCCGGTGATCAGGACGTCCTCGCCGACCAGCGGGAAGGACAGCGCGGTGTGCACGGCGTTGCCGAACGGGTCGAAGATCGCGGCGATGTCGAGGTCGACGGGGACCCGGTGCACCCACACGTTGGAGGCGGGCAGCGCGACGTACTCGGCGAACGCCCCGTCCCGGCCGACGCCGAGCCCGACGGTGGAGCGGCAGAGGTGGCGGCGTCCGGCCAGACAGTTGCGGCACTTCCCGCAGACCAGGTGGCCTTCGCCGCTGACCAGGTCGCCGACGGTGATGTCGACGACGTCGGCGCCGATCGCGGCGACCTCGCCGACGAACTCGTGGCCGAGGACGAGCGGCGTCTTCACGGCCTGCTGCGCCCAGCCGTCGTAGTTGCGGATGTGCAGGTCGGTTCCGCAGATGCCGGTGCGGAGGACCTTGATCAGCACGTCCGAGGGGCCGATCTCCGGCTCGGGAACGTCCATCAGCCAGAGTCCGGGCTCGGCCTTCTGCTTCACAAGTGCCTTCACGGCTGTGGCTCCCTGTACGTGGTGCGAGGTGAACGCCCCGGGCCGGGGCAGCCTCGAAGGCAGCCTGCGGCCCGGGGAAGATGAGAGGGACGACATGGGGGGCAGCACGCACGGTGACCGGCTGCCGCGCACCATCCTCCGCCGTCACGGAGAAATCTGCCGTACCCCGCGCCCCAGGTCCATCGAGGTTTCCTTAAGCGCAGCCGCAGCTCCGCTTCATGCCCGCCCCTGCAAAAGGGGCCGGCCGCCCTTCGGTACGGGCGACCGGCCCCTTGGAACCGCGGGTGCGATCAGTCGCCGATCTCCTGCGGCAGGGTGTCCCGGCCCGGCACCTCCTGGGGCGCGAGGACCCGGTCTTGGGCGCGAGGATCCGGTCGCCCCCCGGGTACGGCTTGGTCCATCCGGTGGACGCGTACCAGGTGATCCGGTTCAGCTGCGCCGGATTCACCTGGTCCTCGCGCGGGTGCGAGCCGCCCGTGGTCTCCGCCCGGATCGCGCTCCACGCCTCCCACTGCGCGGCGATCTCACGCAGATGCGCGGGCACCTGCGGCTGCTGTGCCCCGCTGTCGGCCGTCTTCGCGGCAGCCGCCGAGACCGGCTTCTTCAGCCCGTAGTCCAGCGGGATCCGGTTGGGCAAGGTGGTGTACGGGCTGAGGTCGGGCTTCTCCGTGAACAGGTCGGTCATGGGCTCGGCGGCCCGGTAGACCTGGTTCATCGGCTGCGCGCCGAGGATCTGCTCGATGGTCTTCACGACGTTGATCTGCGTGCAGTACGTGGAGGTGACGGCGCCCCGCTTGGCGTACGGGCTGATCACCCAGAGCGGTGCGCGTCCCCGCATCGGCAGAGGCCTGTCTGCGCACCGGCGGCACGCGCGGGGACGCGCACCGCGAGGCAGGATCGATGCCCGGCCCCGCCACCCGGCTGATGAGAGGTCATCTCATTTGGCACGCTGAGTGGGCTGTTGACCGCGATGGGGGTGGTTGAGCGGCCGGTGCCGGACGAGCTGTGGGAACTGTTCCAGCAGGTCGCGCCGCCTGGCGCCGACCCGGTCGGCGCCAGGCGGCCACCCTCGAGCAGCCCGCCCCCTTGCGCAGGATGTAGACGGTGCCGGCCAGCGTGACGCCGTCCGACGCCGGAAGCCGTACGGGATGGCGATGGCGTCGGCAGGCTGAGGCCAAGCAGACGATCACTTGAGGTCACGGCATGGACGATAGCCAGCGCCGCTGGCACGCAGGGCCCACCGCGAACAGCGGGCCCGTGGCCTGCCCGTGGGCGCGGCTGCAGTAGATGACGGACTCCGCGTCCGCTACGAATGCGGCGCCGCCAACCTCCGTTCGGACCTGGTCGAATTCGCCCGCGGCATCATCTGTACCCGAAGTCATTCCGAAGCCATCAGTTATTGGTTGTCGAGTTGTAGCGGCGGGTTCGGATCGGTGTCGTCGCTCATGAAGTCCTTCATGCCCTGCCACAGCGAGCGGGCCCGGTGGATGGTGACCCCCTGGACACCGGCCAGGACCTCCGCGCGCTCACCGAAGCCGACCGGGAGCGGCGGGAGGCCCAGCGTGGCCAGGGTGCGGATCAGGAGCTCCGACGGCTCGCCCGGGTCGCGCAGCAGCCGTGCCACCTCGCGGGCGTCGCCGCTGCCGGCCGCCGTAACGAACAGCTCCGCGTGCTGTTGCGCGATCTCCTGCGACGGCGTCGTTCTGGGCCCCGCCCATCGGTGCCGGGCGGCCGTTCTGCCCTCGCGGACGACGGTGAGGGCCCGGGAGTCGCTCCCTTCGCAGTGGGCGACCAGGGTGGTCAGTTGAGGAGCGCTGAACGCGGCCTCTGCGACCTTTGTCAGCCCGTCGAGGCGCAGCAGTGTCGCGCGGCGTCCGCGCTTGCCTGGCGTCTCCTGAGATGGGGCCGCCTCCATCAGTGTCCACCGTCCGGCCGGAGCGAGCCGGACGGTGGCCCCGCACAGCAGCAGCTCCTGCGAGGCGCGCTGCGGCGAGGTGGGCACGTACGCGATCTCTTGTGCCGCCTGTGGCTCTGCGGACTCCGGCAGCGGCACCGTAGGGGCGGGGACGGTGCCGTTGCGGGGGATGGAGGCGGCGAGCTGGGACCGGGCGTGGTCCCGGAAGTGCAGAAACGCTTGCAGGGGACTGACTGTGTAGTGCCAGGGGGACGAGGTGGCGTACCGCCCGATGGAGCGGTAGACGTCCAGAGATTCGGCCCAGCGTTCTTGCCGGTTCAGTTCCCACACCAGGTGGTTACGGATCAGGCGGGCATCGCGGTCCTCGGGCAGGCGGGATGTGGAGTACGCCAGCGCGGTGGCGATGATCTTGTCGATCCGTTCGGCGTCGAGAGGTTTCTCGCTGCCGTTCTTGCGTGGGCGTCTCTCCCTCCTGTCCGTCTCGATGTCGACTTCCGTGAGCGCCACGATCTCTAGGGCGCGAACGGGGGAATCCTGCGGGGCGTCGGCGGCGGCGCGGGATGCGTAGTCGAGCATCTCCTTGTGGCTGCCGTACCACTTGGCTGCGAGGAACTGCACGGCTTGGAGGTGGGTGGGCAAGTGGTGGGGCCCGCAGGTGAGCGCATGGACCAGGCAGTCGTCGAAGACATTGCGCGGCGCCTGGGTGCCCATGCAGTGGGTCAGGGCTGCGGACCACGGCACCGGGTCGCCGGGGCTGGCTGCGACGGCCGCTTCGATGGCTGGCAGTGCGTCGTTCAGCAGCGCGAGGAAGGCGCGGAACTGGTCCGGGGCCACGTCTTTCGCGTACGCGCTCGTGCGGACCTTCCATGCCTCGGCGATCCGGCGGAAGGCCTCGATGACGAGGGCGTCAGGGTCGTCGGGCGACTCGGCCTGCCAGGCGTTCAGCCACGCCGCGTCGTCGACGGCGATCTCGGCGAGGGCACGCACGAACTCGTCCCGCAGGATCCAGTTGGCCTTTTCGCGTGTGGCGGCGAGGAGTGCGCGGGCTGGCGCGTACGCGCCACGGCGTGCGGCGGTCAGGGCGCCGGTGGCGTGTGCGTCCGGTGCGTCGACCGCGACTGTGTGGTCCGGCGGCAGCCCGACTCCTGTCGCCTCCAGGTGCCGGACCATGCGTGCTGCCTTACCGAACATGTGCACCCCTCCATAGAACCCGCGTGTGCCCTTCATGATCGTTTCCGTGTCGCGCTCTTGGCAGGATCGGACGTCGACTCGTGTCCATAACGCCGTCGTGACGTGACCGCTACGGCGCTATGTCACGAAGTGTCATGCACCGGCGGCCTGTTCACGGGGTTGTCGGCCCTCTTCCGGGACGGATATGCGGGTGAGTCCTGGTGCGGGCATTCCCGGCGCCCTCTTCTCGGTCTTGCTGGTCACTCCACCAGGGTTCTGTTTCGACTGCCGGAGACCGCCGGGAACCTTCACCCGCCAGCTGGGCGCCGCTGCCAGCATGTCCATGAACGGGTGACGATCCGCGGGGTAGAGAGGGCGCCGGTCCCGACGGCCAGGTCGACCCGGTCCAGGGCCGTCGTGGACCCGAACCGCTTACTCAGCCCCCGCCCCACGACAGCCGCCGTGCCCGAGCCGTCCAACAGCCCTCACCTCATCCGCCGCCACCGTCATCGGGCGGCAACTTACGGACTGTCAACAACGGCGAGGAGACGCCCGGGCGAAGAACGCTCGTTCAGAGCTTCCGCAGAAACGCCCTGATGGCTGACGCGAGCTGCTGCGGCTGGTCCTCCGGGATGAGCGTGCGGCTGTCGGGGATCTCGATGAGCTCGCCCTTGGGGAGCAACTCGGCGAGCCTGCGTCCGTGCTCGGGCGGCATGACCTTGTCCTCGGCCGCCCAGACGACGAGCGCGGGCCGGTCGAAGTCACGCAACTTCTCGGCCCACCACAGCAGTTCGGTCCTGGGCGGCACCCCGAGCACGTATCTGCGCAGATCGCGGCGGATCTCCGCCGACGTCCACAGCGGCCGGAACCACGCGTCCATCACACGGTCCGGCACGGGCCGCTTGCTCATCCGTCCCCAGGTCATCGGCAGCCGCCGCATCGGCTTGAATCTGAGCAGGGCGAATGCGAGATTCAGCCCGCCCGGCACCTTGGCGGAGGCGTACAGCTGAGAGCCGGGCAGACCGGGCGGGAAGTTGTCGAACGCCTCGCAGGAGGTGATGACGAGCTTCCCGATCCGCTGATCACGCCCGTCGGCGACGAGAGCCTGAGCCCCGCCCCAGTCGTTCATGACGAGGGTGACATCGGTGAGGTCGAGCGCATCGAGGAACTCCGCGACCAGCCGGGCAACCCCGAGGACCGACAGGTCGGCGTCCGGCTTCATGGGTCTGCGGTGACCGCCGAGCGGCAGGGTCGGAACCACACACCGGTAGTCGGGGCGCAGATCGGCGACGACGTGCCGCCACAGCGAACCGTCCATGGCGACGCCATGCAGCAGGACGACGACGGGGCCGTCCCCGCCGGTGTCCTGGTACGCCACCGGACCTGCGGAGAGCTGGACTTCCGAGACGAGTGGCGGCGGCGCTGCATGGGTGTGTTCGGTCACGGGGTGTGCACTCTCCTCGGTTGCCTGCGGGCAGGGGGCGGCGCGCAGTCGACCCTACGCCGGTGGGATCGGTCAGTAGAGCAGGTCCAGCTCGGCACGGACCGATTTCCCCGGCGGTACGCGGTCCACCACCGCCCACCGGTCGGCCAGCGCCTCGACCAGGATCAGCCCGTGCCCGCTGCCGGAACCGGGCGGCGGCGCCACCAGCTCCCCCGGCCCCGGCGGGCGCAGCTCGCCCCGGGTGTCCGTGACCTCGATCCGCAGAACGCCCAGCGTGCGCCGGTCGCCCGGAGCGTGGACGAGCCTCAACTCGAAGTCCCGGCCCGGCACCCGGCCGTGCGTCACCGCGTTCGCCGCCAGCTCGGCGACGATCAGCGCAGTCGTCTCGGACGCGTCACCGCCGTAGGGGATGCCCCACTCGTTCAGTTGGTGCAGAGCAAGCTGCCGCGCGAGCCGGGCTCCTCGGGGCGTGGAACTGAGCCGCTGCGCAAACACACGTACGGTGAAAGGCGCTTGGGAGGTGGCGAGTGCTTCCATGCGCCCACCGTGACGGCCGGGAGGACGGTCCCACCAGGTCAAGAACTCGTACGCTGAGTCAGCGTACGAGTGCAGAGTGTGGACAGTACGCGTAACAGTCCGTGACCATGGGCGCGTTGTGGACCGGTACGGGCGGGCACGGGAGGTGGCCGGACATGATGGACGGCGCGGGTGGCACAGTCGGCACGACGGGCGCGGACGGGGAGCCGGAGCCCTCGGACACCCTGAAGGCGTTCGGCGAGGTGGTCAAGGTCTTCCGCAAACGGGCACGGCTCACGCAGGAGGAGTTCGCCCCGAGGGTGCGGTACTCGGTGCCGACGGTCGCCTCGATCGAACAGGGGCGCCGGTTCCCACCGCCCGCGTTCGTGGACCGGGCGGAGGAGGTGCTGGACGCGTTCGGCGTGATCACGGCTGCGGCGAAGCACTTGTCGCGGCGGCAGGGGCTGGCGAAATGGTTCCACCACTGGGCACAGCTTGAGGCGGATGCAGCCATTCTGTACACGTACGAATGCCGGTTGATTCCTGGTCTGCTGCAGACCGAGGCATACGCAAGAGCTCTGTTCAGGGACCAGCTTCCGCCGCTGGGTGACGAACAGATCGAGGCTCGGATGATTGCCCGGGTCGAACGGATGGCCCTTCTGACGGAGCGGCCAAACACCGCGTACAGCTTCATCCTCGAAGAGCACCTGTTCCTGCGCCGTGCAGGCGGAGTCGAGGTCACCCGAGAGCTCATCGACCACATTCTCCTGCTGGCTCAACTCCGCAACATCGAGGTGCAGATCATGCCGCTCGTGCAGGAGAGTCACGCGGGACTGCACGGACCTATGCAGCTCTTGGAGACCCCGGAACACAAGTGGTTCGGCTATGGCGAGGGACAGGAGAGCGGCCACTTCCATACCGATCCGGCAGTCGTCAGCACGCTCCAGATGCGATATGCCAGGATGCGTTCACAGGCTCTCTCCCTGGAGGACTCCATGGGCCTGTTGGAGCGGATGCGAGGAGCAGCATGAGCACCACAGACCTGGCATGGTTCAAGAGCAGTTACAGCAGCGGGTCGGGCGACTCCTGCGTAGAGGTCGCCACCTGCCCCGACACCGTCCACGTCCGGGACTCCAAGGTCGAAGAGAGCCCCCAGCTCGCCCTCTCCCCCGCCGCCTGGACCGGCTTCATCGCGTACGCCGTCCAGCGCTGATCGCGTACCGGAGTTGAGGGTGCCCGTCCGGCCGAAACGGAAGGCACTGCCGGACTGAACGCTTCCGTGGCCGTTGCCCAGATCACGTTTCGGCAGCGTGCCTGCGGGAGCGGCGCACCTTGATAGCGTCGCTCCCGCGATTGCGGACCGCTCCCCGCCGGGGTCGTCGCCGCGCCCGTACGGCCGGTCCATGACGGACGGCCGACGAGGGCGAGGCGGGCTGAGGCACGGGGACGTACGCGGCAAGGACGAAGAGGGCCGACGCATGAGCCTCGCGCAGTTGCATTACACCTCTGCCTCTGCGGGGGACGACGGGGTCGGCGCACGGTTCACTGCGATCGGCGGCGGCATACCCACGCCGGTGCTGACCGAGGCAGAAAAGCTGCTCGGTTACGAGCCTCCGGCCGGGGCGCCGTATCGTCCCACGAACGTCGAACTCCGTTCGTTTCCCGAGACGTTCAGCTTCAGCGAGCTCTCCGACGGCAGCCATCTGCTGAGTCGCACCGTGGCGCTCGGGGGTTCCGGCGCTGGTCACTTCCACGCGCACGCGGTGCATCTGCCAGCCGGCACGCGCCTGCCCGGCGACGCGCTGCCGATCACGGCGTGGCGGTCGCCGCGCTGGGCTTCGACCACGCCGGACAGCGGCACACCGGACCGCATATCCGCCCTGCCCGCGTCCGCCGCCTTCGGGCAGGAGGCGCTCAACGACTTCGCGGTCTCCCGCAGCCCCTGGCTCGCGACGGTCTTCGCCGATCTGCGCCGCGTGAGCGAGAAACCGTCGTCGGCGCAGCTCGTCCTCGTGGAGCGGCAGAGCGCGGACGTGGCCCGGTGGATCGCGCTGGCCGGAGCCGTACTCCCGCCGGAGCACGCCCAGCGGCTGACGTTCACCACGTACACCCGCCGCCCGGCGCACTCGCCGCACCAGGTCATCGGCGTGCTGCCGGACGACGCACCCGCGCTGACCGACCCGGGCTATCGCGTGCACACGTGCTCCGGCCGCGCTCCGGATGGTCCGGTGGACGACGCCTGGGCGGAGACCGTCGCCCGGGTCTGGCGCAGCCGCGCACCGGAACTGTTCCGGGCGGCGGCCGCGCTGCCGGGCGAACCCTTCGCCGCCGGACCACTCGCCTTCACCGCACTGCACGCAGGCATCGCACTCGGCCCGAACGGGCGTGCCGCAGCAGCCGATTGGGCCGGCGAGCGGCCGTACGCACTGAACGAACAGCAGATGCACCGGCTGACCACCGCGCTCACGGCACCGGCCGACGACCGCAGCGCCTCCGAATCGGCGTCCGTGGCCCGGCTGCTGGCAGCGCTCGAAGGACGGGCCCCTGCCGCCACCACGGCGCCGCTCGCCGCACTGCTGGTGACGGAGGCGGTACGGCGCAACGACGCCGCGCTGGCACTCCCGCCGCGCTCGGCGTTCGCCGAACCCGCCACGGTGAAGCTGCTGGCCGACGGACTCGGCCCGGACCTGCTCGCCGAACTCACCTCGGGAGCAACGGAGTCCACGGACGCGGTGACCATCGGGCGCCTGGTGCAGCTGCTCCGGATCGCCCGACTGCTCGACATGGACCTCACCGACCAACTCCCGTCTGTTGCACGGCACATGGCCGCGACGCTACTCGCGGCCCCAGCATCGGACAGTGTCCCCGCACTGCTCGACCTCCTGGACGAACAGTTCGACGTCCGCACGGCGCTCCTCGGCGAACTCGATCAACTCGCCCTGACCGCCCCCTCCGCCGCCGAGGAACTCCTCACTCGCGTCGCCCTCCCCTTCACCGGCGCGCAGGCACTGCCGCATCTGCGGATGTGCGCCGAGGCGCCCCGCGCGAAGAAGCAGGGTTCCGACCGCATCATGGCGCTGCACACGGTTCTGCGCGCCGCCGGGTTCTCGCCGTTCGCGGAGCCGCTGGTCCTGCGCACCGCCGTCGGGCTGATCTGGGGCGACGCCACCCCGACAGCGGGCGAAGCCCGGCTTCTGCTCGGCGAGTCCGGCTCGGACTCGCACCGGACGGCCGGTACGTGGTCCCACCTCGTCGACGCGGCACTCCACGCCCCCTCCGACGACGAGGAGGCGGCGGAACTCGCCCACGATCTGCTGCGCTGCTTCCCTCAGGAGATCGGCATACGGGTCCGCGGTGCGCTGCAACTACTGGAGTTCGCCCGCGACGTCAGGTCCGGCAAGTCGGCGTCCGGCTGGCCCGACCGTGCAAAGGCTCTGCGCGCCCGCGCCGAACCGGTGGAGCCCACTGTGCTGGAGCACGCCTACGGCGCCCTTGCCCACAGCCTGCTCGCGCGGGACCGGCCCGACGCGGAGCTGTACGCATTCGTGCACAGCGACGACGCGAACCTGATCGCCGCCTACGGCCGGGCAGCCCGCCACGTCGACATTCTGGCGCGGCTGCGCTCCGACCCGGCATACGTGGCCGACTGTTTCACCGTCTGGAGCGCCCACCCGCACGCGGGCCGGGCGTGGAGCGATACCCGGGCCGCACTGCTGGAGGAGGTGCTGCGTCCGGTGGTGCGCGGCCTGGCCGGCAGCGAGATCGCGGCAGTGGAGCGGGCTGTCGAGCACACCGGGAGCAGCCGCACGGCAGAGGCGTTCCGGGCCTGGAACCGGCCGGGCACGTTCGGAAGACGGCTGGGCAGCCGGCTGACGGCGCGGGTGCGGCGGTCCTAGGGATCAGGCAACGTTTGCCCTGTTGTGATGTGACGCGCCGTCCGGGGTCCTTCTCTGGACGGCAGGCGGCGGTCACCGTGTGCGGGTGGCGGAACGAGTACGCGTACGCGAACCGCGACTGCCTTCACGGTCGTAGAAGTCGAACGCCTGATGAACGTCTGGGCAGGCGCAGAATCCTAGCGAAGGGAGCGGAAGCTGGTGCGGAGCTCTTCTGTGAAGAGGCGGGGCTGCTCCCAGGCCGCGAAGTGGCCTCCCTTGGGCAGTCTGTTGTAGTGGATGAGGTTGGGGTATGCCTTCTCTGTCCAGCTCTTCGGGGCCTGGTAGATCTCGTCGGGGAAGACGCTCACGGCGACCGGGAGGGAGACGCCCTTGACGCCGAAGAAGGATGCCTTGTTCTCCCAGTAGAGACGGGCCGCGGAAATCGGCGTGCTCGTCAGCCAGTAGAGGGTGGTGTTGTCGAGGACGTCGTCCCGCGACAGGCCTTCGGTGTGCCCGGCGAAGACCCGGGAGATCAGCTTCAAGCTGGGTGTGTCGTGGTCGATCAGGAAGGCTGCCAAACCGACGGGCGAATCCGTCAGTCCGGTCAGCGTCTGGGGGCGCGTCCCCATCATCTGGGCGTAGGCGACATGATGCCTGTAGAAGGATTCCAGTTGCTCAATCGCGCACTTTTCCTCCGCTGAGCGACCGGACGGCACCGGGTTGCCGGCCTGGATCGCCTTGTCGACGGCGGGCGGAACCACGCCAGGCATGTTGGTGTGAATGCCGATCAGTCCCGCAGGCCTCTGCGCAGCCATGAAGTCTGAGATGAGTGCGCCCCAGTCGCCGCCCTGCGCCACATACCGCTTGTATCCGAGGCGCTTCATCAGTTCTGCCCAGGCACGTGCGATGCGCTGAGGGTTCCAGCCGGTCGTGGTCGGCTTGCCGGAGAATCCATATCCCGGCATCGACGGAATCACCAGGTGAAAGGCGTCCGATGCCTTCCCGCCATGTGCCGTGGGATTGGTGAGCGGCTCGATGATCTTCATCTGCTCGATGATCGAGCCGGGCCATCCGTGCGTGACGATCATCGGCAGAGCGTTCTTGTGCTGCGAGCGGACGTGGATGAAATGAATGTCCAGCCCGTCGATCTTGGTGATGAAGTTCGGCACGGCGTTCAGCTTCGCCTCGGCCTTGCGCCAGTCATAGTCCGATGCCCAGTAGCGCGCGAGCGCCTGAACCGTCGCGAGCTGCGTGCCCTGCGACTGGTCCGCGACGGTCTCCTTCTCAGGCCAGCGCGTGGCCAGGATGCGCCGGCGGAGTTCGACCAGATCCTTCTCCGGGAAATGGACAGCGAAGGGACGGATGGTCCCGTCCGGTGACGGAGTGGTGTTACCTCCCGCGGGGTCACCTCCCCTGTCGGCTGTCTGAGCCCAGGGGGTGAACACGCCGAAGGATCCGGCGACCGCTCCAGCCGTCACGGCGGCCGAGACGGAGAGGAATTTCCGCCGAGAGTGAGGCGAAACTATTTCTGACATGGTGAGCCTTCCGGGGTGTTCGACTTCCACCATGTACATGCGAGAAGCCGACGGTGAGAGTGCGATCTGGACGCTGCTGCCGGGGCCGATTGAGCAGGAAGGAGATCAGCGCCTGTCGGACCGGATTACGGCGTAATTGCTGAACGACATCTCGGAGGCGGGCGCTCCGCTCGGCAGAAACCATTTATTTCCGCCTCGCGCACTCATGTGTTTGCCGCGTCGCTGGACGAGGGCCTGTGCCGTCGGTCGGACTCGGTCATGCCTCGGAAATCTCGACCTTGAGCAGGCGGAGCGCCGGTTCTTCGGAAGCGACGGACATGTGGGGCCTCCTTGCCGCGCGAACGGGGAGGCGGGTTTCAGTACCGGGTTCACCTGCGCTTCTTCGCAGGTGAACGGGTCGCCCGACGAAGACTTGCCGCCCGTTCGTTCTACCAACGCCTTCATCATGGGGCCGGGCTGCTACCTCGGCAATCCGATACATGACCCAGAGTTACCGAAGGCGAGACGTCGAATTCCGAGCCTCGCCGTTTCAGCCGGGATGAGGCGCGGCGCGAAACGAACTTAACCTCACCATTTGAGGCGCAGGACACGAGAAGGTGTGGGCCGCCTGACTGCGGCGGTGTACCCGCCGTCCGTCGTGTCCTGGCTGATGGTGAAGCTGCGGGCCAATTCAGTTGGCAACAGTGCGCCCATGTCGTGAACTTGATCCCATGACATTCACAACTCAGGTGCCCCGCACAGCCATTGTCACCGGCGCAGCACGCGGCATCGGCGCCGCGGTGGCCAGGCAGCTGGCTCGCGACGGCCTCGCGGTCGGTGTGATCGACCTGGACGAGGCGGACTGCGCCGGCACCGTGCAGACCATCAAGGACGACGGCGGGTCGGCGACGGCGGTCGCCGCCGACGTCGCAGACGAAGCGGCGGTTACTGCCGCCGTCGCCCGGGTCGCCGCCGAGCTGGGCCCCCCGACGGTCCTGGTCAACAACGCCGGAGTCGGTCCCCGTGCCGACCTCGTGGAGATGACCACGGAGCAGTGGGACACGGTCCTGGGGGTCAATCTGCGCGGCCCGTTCCTCGCCACCCGGGCCGTCGCTCCGCACATGATCGCGGCCGGCTGGGGGCGGATCGTCACCATGTCGAGCATCTCCGCGGTCGGTGACGCCGCCCGTGTCGACTACGGCAGCGCGAAGGCAGGTCTGCTCGGCTTCACCAAATCGCTCGCCCTGCAGCTCGGCCGGCACGGCATCACCGCCAACGCGATCGCCCCGGGCTTCGTGGTGAGCGACATGACCAGGACCTCGGCCCGCCGACTGGGCCTCGGCTTCGAGGAGTTCCAGCACAACGCGGCGCAGTCCATTCCGGTCGGAAGAGTGGGTCAGCCGGAGGACATCGCCCATACGGCGTCCTACCTGGTGAGCCCCGGGGCGGGGTTCGTCTCCGGCCAGGTCATCTATGTGGCGGGCGGGCCGGTGGACTGAGCTCCTCTTAACCTCCGGTGTTCTGTGACGTCGAACCTGGACCACCTGCCATCGAAGTGGAGACCGGCTGAGATGTTGTCGGGGTGTTCATGCTTCTATGCGCAGCCAGGTGTTGCCTGCGCGGAGCCAGAGGAAACCGTCGCGGCCTTGGCCGCAGCGCAGGACGACTCGACCGGGCATCCGCAGCCGACGGCGGCTGGTTACTGCCCAGGTGGTGCCGTTGAGCTCGGCACGTACGAGTTCGACGGACCGCTTGTTGTGGTCTCGGCGGGTGAGTACTGCCCGGTTGCCGCGGACCGCGAATCCGTCCGGGTCGGGGACGGGGCTGCGGTAGCTGGCGACGTCGCCGGTGGACGGAGTGATCCGTGTCAGGAAGGTGCCGCCTCTGCTGCTGCCGGAGTACCAGACGAGCCACACCTGTTCGTTCTCGGTCGCGGCGGTGCAGCCTTCCAGTGGGTGGTCGGGCAGCCGGCCCTCGGGAGCCCAGGAGGTCTGGCCCTGGGTGTCCCAGCCCGCCAGGCCCGCTCCTGACTCGGGGTGGCCGCCGTAGATGCCCTCGTCGCCGTAAGCCGTCCAGATGCCTCCGTGGACGTCGGTGGTCAGGGCGGGAATGTCATCACCGACGCAGAACTCGGCCTCAGGTGTACCTGACGGGGAGAACACCACAGCGTTGGGTGCCCAGGGGCCCTCGGTCTCGTTCCGGAACGTACGGCCGCTGACCAGAAGGAATCGGGAATCCGGGAGGAGGGCCAGGTGGCTGGGCCGAATCCGAATGTCCTTCACGGGGGTGCGCCGTTCCTCCTGCGCTGTGACGGTGATCAATTCACCGGTGAACGGGATGTCCGGCCTCTGCCCGATCCACCCCTTGAGGTAACGGTTGCGATCAAGGTAGCGCCGGTGGACCAACAGGACCGCAAGCTGCCCGGCGGGCCCGACGCTCCACCAGAGGGCTCGGTGCCCCCGCACGGCATCGGCAACGGGAAGCCGCCACACGTGGTGTATCGCGGTATCGGAACGAGCAGTCATGGGGCGGAGATTCATTGACAGTCGCCTCTGGGACTCCGGGAGCTGAGCCGCCCGAAGACCGCTACCTTACCGACCCTCGGGCATTCTCCGGATGCCGAGGCGGCCTTTGCCTGATCATGTGCTCCGGCCAAGGTGCACTGATCAAGACGAAGGCCGTGAAGGTGGGTCTGCTGCCTGAAGCTGTCCCGGGGGAAGCGTTCGCGGAGGCCGGCTCCGGGAGGCCGTCATCCCGAAGGTTCGGCGGTGCGGCGGGCGGGCCGTGTGGCCCGCCCGTCCGTCCGATGAACCGTCAGGCGAGGGTGACCTCGACCGGGAGCTTCTTGATGCCGTTGACGAAGTTGGAGCGGACGCGTGGCACGTCACCCGCCAGGCGGATGTCGGCGAGGCGCGGGATGAGCTCCTCGAACATGATGCGGATCTCGGTGCGGGCGAGGAGGTTGCCCAGGCACAGGTGGGGGCTGCCCTTGCCGAAGGTGACGTGGTCGTTGTCGGCGCGGGTGACGTCGAAGTCGTAGGGGTTGCCGAAGACCTTCTCGTCGCGGTTGCCGGAGGCGTACCACATGACGACCTTGTCGCCCTCCTTGACCTGCTTGCCGCCGAGTTCGACGTCGCGGGTCGCGGTGCGACGGAAGTGGTAGACGGGCGATGCCCAGCGCAGGAACTCCTCCACCGCGTTCGGGATCAGAGAGGGATCGGCCTGGAGCCTGGCCAGTTGCTCGGGGTGCTGGATCAGCGCGAGCATGGAGTGCGAGATGGTGTGCCGGGTGGTCTCGTTGCCGGCTACCACCAGGAGCAGGAAGTAGTTGTCGAAGTCCTGCTCGGACAGGGGGACGCCGTCGCGCGGGGTCTCGTTGACGAGTTTGGAGACCAGGTCGGTGCCGGTGCCGCCGCGGCGCCGGCGGGCAAGTTCGCGGCCGTACTCGAAGACCTCGATGGATGCGGGCGAGCGGAAGGGGAGGTCGCGGTACTTCTCGCTCTCCGCGCTGTGCAGGAGGACGTCGGCATAGTCGGGGTCGGTGTTGCCGATGATCCGGTTGCCCCAGTCGATGAGCTGCTGGTTGTCCTCCGGCGGTACGTCCAGGAGGCGGGCCAGGACGTTGATGGGGAAGTCCGCGGAGACGTCGGCAACGAAGTCGAAGGTGCCCTTGGCCAGGGCTGCGTCAAGGGTCTTGGCCGTCAGGCCGCGCAGGAAGTCCGTGTACTGGTTGATGACACCCTGGCCGAACTGGCGCTGCAGGAGGCTGCGCATCGCGCGGTGGCGGACGCCGTCCAGTTCCAGGATCGAGGCGCGCTTCTTGATCTGGTCCTCGTCGACTTCCTCGAGGTTGACGAACTTCGTCGAGGTGAAGGTCTCGGCGTCGCGGTCGACCCTGGCGATGTCCTCGTGCCGGGTGACGGCCCAGAAGCCGGAGTTGGGGGCCTCCTCGGGCTGCCAGTGCACGGGGTCCTCGTGGCGCAGGGTGTGGAACATGCGCCATGGGGTGACGCCGTCCAGGAAGTTGTCGTTGTCGGCGAGGTCGACCTCGTCGAGGGGCATGGGGTCGAAGGGGTTCGGCATGCGGTGCTCCTGTGGGCGGTGCGGATCGATCAGAGGTGGTAGGAGTACTCGGTGAACTCCCAGTCGGTGACATGGCGGTTGAAGCGGTCGAGCTCGTCACGCTTGTAGGCGAGGAAGGATTCGGTGAAGTCCTTGCCGAGGATCTCGATGAGGGCCTCGTCGGCCTCCAGTGCGTCGAGCGCGGCGGGCAGGCTCATCGGCAGCATCTGGGACTTCTGCGGGTCGTAGCCGTAGCCCTCCAGCGGGGCCGGCGGCTCCTGGCCTTCCCGTACGCCGAGCAGTACGGCGGCGGAGAGGGCGGCGATCGCCAGATACGGGTTGGCACTGGCGTCGCCGAGCCGCACCTCCAGACGGGCGCCGGAACCGCGCTCGGGCGGGATGCGGACCATGGCACTGCGGTTGTCCAGACCCCAGTCGATCAGCCAGGGGGCGAGGGTGCCCGGTCCGAACCGTTTGTACGAGTTCACGGTCGGGTTCAGCAGCGCGGCCAGGGCCGGGGCGTGAGCCAGGATGCCGGCGATGGCGTGGCGCCCGGTGTCCGACAGCCCGAAGGCTCCGGACGGGTCGTCGAAGACATTGCGGCCCTGGGCGTCCTCGCCCGAGAAGTGGAGATGGAAGCCCGAGCCGCCCGCGTCGTTGAAGGGCTTGGCCATGAAGGTCGCGAGCTTCCCCTCCTTACGGGCCAGTTCCTTGACGGCCGACTTGAAGAGGAAGGAGCGGTCGGCGGCGTCCATGGCCTCGGAGTGCGTCAGGTTGATCTCGAACTGCCCGGCGTCGAACTCGTGGTTCCCCGTGACGACACCGATTCCGAGGTCACGCAACTGCCGCAGTGTGCGCAGCAGATGGTTGTCGGCATCGGCACGCAGCCCGGCGGTGTAGATGACACCCGTGGTGGCCTGCGCGTAGCGGCGCCAGCCACTCGGCGTTCCCGGGGCCCCGTCGAGCAGGAAGTACTCCAGCTCGGGGCCGACGACGGGGTGCAGTCCGGCCTCCGCGCATCGGGCCAGGACAGCGCGCAGCAGGTCGCGCGGTGACTCGGGGCTGGGCGCGCCGGTGGCGGGGTCGGTGGTGTCGCCGAGGCACCAGGCGACGCCGGGCTCCCACGGGAGGACGTGGACCGCGTCCAGGTCGGGTCGTACGGCGATGTCCGGCAGCCCGGCATCCAGTCCGCCCGGCACGGCGACGACGTCACCCTGAGGACTGGTGTGGTACACGGCACGACAGAAGGCGAGTCCGTGTTCGCAGGCCGAGGGCAGGTGGTCCAGGAGGACGTCGCGGGCACGGTCGGTGCCGATGAGGTCGGGGTAGGTCACCCGGACCACGTCGATGCCGTCGGCGGCGAGCCGATCCATGTGCCGGCGGACTTCTGGGGTGTCTTGAGCGCTCACCGATGTCTCCTCGGCGGATGTGAACGGGCGTGATGGCCGACGGCCCGATGTCCTGCCGGTCCGATGACGGCCTGGCGGGGGCTCTGGGCTTGGGACCAGAAGCGGGGGCGGCGCCCGAGCTTGTCGTTTGGCGGCAAACGGTATGGACCGCTGTCACCTTCCCGCAAGGGCCTGGACCAAAGAATTTATCCATCCGGATAGGTGTTGACCAGGGCCCGACCCCTTCCTATCTTGTTTGAAGCCAAACGAGTAGGGGGCTCTTCGGACCCCTTTGGCCGAGGGCCCGGCCGCGGGCCGGGCCCTCCTCCCCCGCCATCTGCGCCCCGATGCCCCTCACATCCAGGAGGACCGGCCATGAAGGTCGTCGTCGACATGAACAAATGCCAGGACCACGGCCAGTGCGTCTTCGCGGCCCCCGACGTCTTCCGGCTCGACGACAACGGGCGCTTGGCCTACGTCTCCGACCCGGACGACGCGCTGCGCGACGAGGTCGAGGAAGCCGCGGACGTCTGTCCGCTGCAGGCCATCCGGATCGAGGACTGACATGACCACGGAACGCATCGTCGTGGTCGGCGCCTCCATGGCCGGCCTGCGCGCGGCCGAACAGCTGCGCGCAGCCGGCTGGACCGGAACGATCACGGTCATCGGGGACGAGCCTCACATGCCGTACAACCGGCCCCCGCTCTCCAAGGAGGTGCTCGCCGGCAAGGCGCCCTTCGAGTCCCTCGCCTTCACCCCGCGGGCGAGCGCCGCCGACGTGGAGTGGCGGCTCGGCACCTCCGTCACCGCCGGCCGCCTCGCCGAGCGCGTCGTCGTCCTGGACGACGGCACGGAACTGGCCTTCGCCGGCCTGGTCGTGGCCACCGGCATGCGATCCCGACGGCTGCGCTGCGACGGCCCCTGCGGACCTGACAGCGGCCGCCATACGGTACGCACGCTCGCCGACGCCCAGGGGCTGCGGGACGAGCTGATCCGGCCCGGCGTACGCGTGGTCGTGGTCGGCGCCGGTTTCATCGGCTGCGAGGTCGCCGCGACCGCCGTCGGCCTCGGCGTCACCGAAGTGACCGTCGTCGACCCCGAACCGCTGCCGATGCTGCGCCCCCTGGGCGAACTACTGGCGCGCGCGCTGCACAAGCGGCACGAGGAGCGCGGGGTGCGCTTCGCACTCGGCACCGGCGTCTTGGGCTTCGAGGGCGAGGACCGGGTCACCGGAGTCGTCCTGAGCGACGGGACGGTCCTTGCGGCCGACGTCGTCGTGGAGTCCGTCGGCTCGGTCGCCAACACCGAGTGGCTCGACGGCAACGGCCTGGACCTGAGCGACGGTGTGCTGACGGACGAGCAGCTGCGCGTCGGCGAATTCCCGTACGTCGTCGCGGTCGGCGATGTCGCCCGCTTCCCCAACGCCCGCTACGACGGCGTCCCCCGCCGCGTCGAGCACTGGTCGATCCCCGGCGACACCGCCAAGCACGCCGCGAAGAGCCTCGTCGCCCATCTCACCGGGGCCGACGCCGAGGCGGGCCCCTTCGCGCCGCTTCCCACCTTCTGGAGCGACCAGCACGAGTTCAGGCTGCAGTCCTTCGGCGCCCCGGTACTCGGCATCGGCGATGTCCGGGTCCTCGACGGCGACCCGGACGGCGACGTCCTGGTCGGCTACCACACCGACGGCCGCCTGGTCGGCGTCGTCGCCCTCGGCGGCCATGCCGCCACCACCGGCGCCGCCCGCTGCCGCGCCCAGCTGCTCAAGCAGCCTGCCCTCACCTCGTAAGGAACATCTGTCATGGCCAGTGTCCGTGGTTACTTCCACCCCAAGACGGCGACCGGCGACTCGTCGCTGATCCCCTCGCCGCCCTGGCGCTACTCCGGCGACCTGCTCACCGTCGAGTACCGCACCGATCCCGCCCGTGTGCGCGAACTGCTCCCGGCACCACTGGAGTTGGCGGAAGAGGACCCGGGTGCCGTCGCGCTGATCTGGGCCGACTGGCAGTCCTGCTCGACCAGCGGGCAGGAGCTGCTCGACCCGGTGCTCTCCCAGTACAAGGAGGCCTTCGCGGTCGTCCGCTGCTCCTACAAGGGACGGACGTACTCCCGCTGCGTCTACATCTGGGTCGACAAGGACTTCGCGATAGCCCGCGGACTGCACCAGGGCTACCCGAAGAAGCTCGGCTCCATCCACCAGACGCGCCCGCACCCGTACGGGCCTGCCCCGCGGATCGAGGCGGGCGCCCGCTTCGGCGCCACGCTCGCCGCGGCCGACCGGCGGCTCGCCCAGGCCGTGGTCACCCTGCGGGAGCCGTCCGGGACCAACGGCTTCGTCAACGGCCATCCGATGGCCCACCACCGCTGGCTGCCCTCCATCGAGAAGGGCAAGGGGCTCGCGCTCGACGAGCTGATCGAGACCGGTGCGGCGTCCTTCGAGGCCGGGCAGCCCTGGACCGGTGACGCCGATCTCGAACTGTTCGAGGCCCCCACCGAGGAGCTGGCCCGCCTGGTGATCCGGGAACCGATCGCCGCGTACTACCGCCAGGTCGGCGTCGTCTGGGACGGCGGCACGCTGCTGGAGTCCGGCACCTCGGCAGCCGAGTAACGGCCTCCCCCGCGATAGGGAGCGGGCTCCCGACGCCCTGCGACTCCGCTTGCGGCGTTGTCGTCAGTCACCGACGCTCCGCGTCGACTCCCTCCTCCGCCTTGCAATCGAAGCCGCATGACGCCGCTCGCTGATCCACCCCCTATCGCGGGGGAGGCCGTAACCCCTCTATGCCCCAGACCACTTGGAGACCGGACATGACCGAACACACCCTCACCGTGGCCGGGGTCGCCGTCGACACCCGGCACTGGATCGGCGGCGAGCGCATCGCCTCCTCCGAGACCTTCACCGATGTATCGCCCATCGACGGCAGCGCCCTCGGCGAGATCTCCCGGGGCACCGCGACGGAGGCCGCAGCCGCTGTCGCCGCCGCGAAGGCCGCCTTCCCCGGCTGGGCCGCCACGGCGCGCGCCGAGCGGGCCCGCATCCTGCACGCCATCGCCGACGGTGTCGACAAGCGCATCGAGGATCTGGCGATCGTCGAGACCCACGACAACGCGGCTCTGCTGCGCTCGCACCGCCGCGGTGTGATGCCGCGCGTGGCGCACAACTTCCGCTTCTTCGCCGACTGGCTGCTTAAGCTGGAGCACGAGGAATTCGAGACACGCGGCCACACCAACCAGGTCAGCTGGGACCCGGCCGGCCCCTGCGTGCTGATCACCCCGTGGAACGCCCCACTGATGCTGGCCACCTGGAAGATCGCCCCCGCGCTCGCCGCCGGGAACACGGTGATCCTCAAGCCTGCCGAGTGGACCCCGCTCACGGCATCACTCCTCGCGGACATCGCCGCCGAGGCGGGCCTGCCGGCCGGTGTGCTCAACGTCGTGCAGGGCTATGGCGCCGAGGCGGGGAACGCGCTCGTCTCCCATCCCGATGTACGCCGGATCAGCTTCACCGGTTCCGTACCGACCGCGAAGGCCATCGGCGCCGCGTCCGCCGCGAACCTCGTGCCCACCAGCTTCGAACTCGGCGGCAAGTCACCCCTGTTGGTCTTCGCCGACGCCGACCTCGACCTCGCGGTCGACCTCGCCGTGGAGCAGTACGACAACGCCGGACAGGTCTGCCTGGCCGCGACCCGCATCCTCGTCGAGGAGTCGATCGCCGACGAGTTCACCAAGCGGTTCGCCCAGAAGGCCGCCACCCTCAAGCAGGGCGACCCACGCGACGAGGCCACCGACCTCGGCCCCAACATCCACCCCCGCCAACTGGAGAAGATCGACGGCTTCGTGCAGCGGGCGCTGGCGGCCGGTGCACGCGCGGTCATCGGCGGTGCACCCAACACGGACCTCGGCGGCCTCTACTACCGACCGACCCTGCTCACCCACGTCGCCCAGGACAGCGAGATCGTCCAGGAGGAGGTCTTCGGCCCGGTCCTGACCCTCCAGACCTTCGCAACCGAGCAGGAGGCGGTCGCGCTCGCCAACGACACCCGCTTCGGTCTCGCCGCGACCCTTGCCACCGGCGATCACGAGCGCGCCGAGCGCGTCACTGCGCAGCTCGTCGCGGGCACGGTCTGGGTCAACTGCTTCTTCGTACGAGATCTGCAGGCGCCGTTCGGCGGCTCCCGCCAGTCCGGAGTCGGCCGCGAGGGCGGCACCTGGAGCTTCGACTTCTACTGCGACCTCAAGAACACCGTCACCGCACCCAAGGGATGGCGGAACCATGGGTGAGATCGTCGGGGCGGGCCTGCTCGCCCATGTCCCCACCATCGTGCTGCCGGAGGCCGACCGGCTCGACCTCAACGAGGGCAAGGAGATCACCCTCGTCACCGGCCTGCAGCAGCTGCGCCGCGAAGTCTTCGAGCGCGACACCTACGACACGGTCGTCGTCCTCGACTCGCACTGGGCCACCACGGTCGAGTTCGTCGTCACCGCCCAGCAGCGCCGCGCCGGGCTCTTCACCTCCGAGGAACTGCCGCGCGGCATGTGCCGAATGCCGTACGACTTCCCCGGCGACCCCGAACTCGCCCGCAACATCGAGAAGTTCGCCGACAAGCACGGCACCTGGATCACCGCAATCGACGACGACTACCTGCCGATCTACTACGCCACCATCAACCTCTGGAAGTTCCTCGGCGAGGGCCTTCCCGACAAGAAGTGGGTGACCATCGGGGTCTGCCAGACCGGCGACATGGAAGACCACCTGCGGCTGGGCCGGGCACTGGCCGACGGCATCGCGGCCACGCCCGGCCGCCGGGTCCTCCTCATCGCCTCCGGCGCGCTCTCTCATACCTTCTGGCCACTGCGCGAACTGCGCGACCACGAGGCGAGCGACACCGCCCACATCTTCACTGCCGAGGCCCGCGAGGCCGACCACGAGCGCATCGCCTGGTTCAAGGAGGGCCGCCACGACAAGGTCCTCGACACCATGAACGAGTTCTGGAAGTACAAGCCCGAGGCGAAGTTCTTCCACTACCTGATGATGGCCGGCGCGCTCGGTGAGAGCGCGTGCACGGCCAAGGGCCGCCAGTACGGCGAGTACGAGAACTCCATCGGCACCGGCCAGGTCCACCTCTGGTTCGATCGCCCCGCCGACGGCTGGACCGGCACCGGCCTGCCCGTATCTCCCTCCCCGCGCACCCCGCACAGCCGCTCCTAGAAAGGCCCGCCATGCCCGAGTACCGCCGCATCCTCCTCGCCGGAGCCGCCGTCGAGACCCTCCGTGACGGAGACGAACTCGTCGCCGGAGACGGCCGCCGCGTCAAGATCGACGACGCCCAGCACCTGCCGCCGGTCGTGCCGTCGAAGGTTGTCGCCGTCCACCTCAACCACCGAAGCCGCGTCGACGAGTTCCAGATCGACCTCACCCCGACCCCGACCTACTTCCACAAGCCGACCTCCGCCCTCAACTCCCACAAGGGCGCCGTCGTCCGCCCCGAGGGCTGCACATGGCTCAACTACGAGGGCGAGGTCGCCATCGTCATCGGCAGGACGGCGCGCAACATCTCCCCGGCCCAGGCGGGCGACTACATCGCGGGCTACACCGTCGCCAACGACTACGGCCTGCACGACTTCCGCGACACCGATGCCGGCTCCATGCTCCGCGTCAAGGGTTCCGACACCCTCTGCCCCCTCGGACCGGGTCTCGTCACCGACTGGGACTTCCACGGCAAATACCTGCGCACCTACGTCAACGGTGAGGTCGTCCAGGACGGCTCGACCGACGAGATGGAGTGGGACATGCACTACCTCGTCGCCGACATCGCCCGCACCATCACCCTCCACCCCGGCGACGTCCTGCTGTCCGGCACCCCGGCCAACTCCCGCCCCGTACAGCCTGGCGACGTCGTCGAGGTGGAAGTCGAGGGCCTCGGCCGGCTCACCAACCACATCGTCTCCGGACCCACCCCCATCCGCACCGACGTCGGCGCCCAGCCCACCGAGTCCGAGGAAGTGCTGTCCACCGCGCTCGGCGGCGACTGGGAGTTCCGCGGCGTCCGCCCGCCCAAGCGCTGACAGCGCCGCACGACCGCGCCGCACCAGGCCTGACGCGAGAGGTCGCACGGTGCGGCGCGCCCGTACGGACAGCTCTTCACCGCGCGCCCGGGCCCTTGCCCACGCGTGCACCCCCATCCACAACCGGCAGGTAGGGTCCCCGACATGACCAAATCCGCCGAGACCACCGAAGACGAGGGCGAAGGCAAGCGAGCCAAGTCCCGCAAGCGGGTGAACTACGGAGCGGGCCGCGAAGCCCTGCTCAGCGCCGCCGTGCGGGTGGTGGCCCGCGGTGGTCTGCGCAAACTCACTTACCGCGCGGTCGCGGAGGAGGCCGGGGTCACCCACGGCCTGGTCGTCCACCACTTCGGCTCGCGTGACGCCCTCATCGAGGAGGCGCTGACCCACGCCGTGCGCACCAGCCTGAGCACCAGCGCGCTGGAGCCCGGCACCGGCAAGGTGACGGACTTCTCGACCGGGCTGTCGGAGATGGTCACCGCTGATCCGGACATCCAGGTGTTCCAGTACGAGCTGCTCCTCGAATCCCGCCGCAGGCCCGAGCTGCTGCCCCCGCTGCGTGCGCTGTACGACGAGTACTTCGAGGCCACCCAGCGCGAGCTCACCCGCATACTGCCGGGCGGTGCGAACCCGGCGCTGATGCGGTTGGTCTTCGCCGCTCTGGACGGCCTTGTCCTGCACCAGCTCGTGTTCGACGAGCCGGCGGTCACCGACGCCGCCGTGGAGGAGCTGAGGGTTCTCCTGCGGCTGCTCGACGCCGACGGGGGTACCGAGGGGGATCTCTGACCCTTACCGACACCTCGCGAGGCCCTGGACGCTCGGCGTCCAGGGCCTCGTTTGATTCCGCACCGGAGCCGTCGCCGTACGCGAGGAGGCGCGCACCGCAAGTGAGGAGCGGTGCGTTTCAGGTGCTCGCTCGCCTCGCTTCGCCGATGCCGCGTCGATTTCGGCGCGGTGAGGAGCCGGCAGTGCGGCGGGAATCCTTTTCAACCCCTTGCCAAACGGATAGTTCACGCCCAGGATGAGGCAACTCGTTTGGCCTGAAACAAACCACCCCCTCCTCATTCCCGGCAGGTGATCCGAGTGGACAGTCAAACGGTCGCAAGGCAACAGACCGTGCAGGACGCGCCCACCACAGGCAAGCTCAAGCCCAACGCCCTCGGCGTCCTGGGCATCCTCTTCTTCGTCCTCTCCGCGCAGGCCCCGCTGACCGGCATCGCCGGAGCCGCCCCCATCTCGGTCGGCCTCGGCAACGGAGCGGGCGTACCTGCCGCGTACGTCGTCGCCGGTCTGATGATCCTGCTGTTCTCGGTCGGCTTCGTCGCCATGGGCCGCCATGTCGTGGACACGGGCGCCTTCTACACGTACATCGGCAAGGGCCTGGGCCGGACCACCGGATCCGGCAGCGCGGGCGTGGCCCTGTTCGCCTACTGCACCATCCAGGCCGCCATGTACGGGCTGTACGGGGAGCTGGTGAGCGGTCTGGTCTCGCACTACGCGGGCCTGGACACGCCGTGGTGGGTCTGGGCGTTCGCCACGATGGTGGTCGTCCAGGCGCTCGGCGCCGCCGGCATCGAGATGGGCGCCAAGATCCTCGCGGTCTTCGTCCTGGCGGAGTTCAGCATCCTGTTCGTCTTCGCGCTGGTCACCCTGTTCAAGGGCGGCGGGCCCGAAGGGCTCGGCTTCACCCAGAGCTTCTCGCCGGCAGCTGCCCTGCAGGGGGCTCCCGGAGTGGCCATGATGTTCGCCGTGGCATCGATGTTCGGCTTCGAGGCCACTGCGATCTACGGCGAGGAGGCCCGCGAACCGCGCAAGACCGTCCCCCGGGCCACCTACCTGTCGGTCGCCGTCGTCACCGGCTTCTTCGCCTTCACCTCCTGGATGCTCATCTCCTCCTACGGCGCTTCGCACGCCACCGCAGCCGCCGGAAAGGCACTGGAGAGCGGCGACGCCACGGCGTTCGTCTTCAATCCCGTCGCCGACCAGTTCGGCGGATGGGCTTACCACGTACTGCCGATCCTGCTCGCGACCTCGCTCTTCGCGGGCATCCTCGCCTTCCACAACTCGGCCAACCGCTACCTGTTCTCGCTCAGCCGTGAGGGGCTGCTGCCCCGCACGCTGTGTGCGCTCAACCAGCGCCGTTCCCCCTGGGCGGCCGGCAGCGTGCAGACCGCGATCGCGCTGGTGCTGGTCGCCCCGTTCGCGCTGCTGGGCAAGGACCCCGTGCTGACGCTCTTCTCCTGGTTCAGCGGAGTGGCCGTCCTCGGGATGATGCTCCTGTATTTCCTGACCTCGGTTTCGGTGATCGTCTTCTTCCGACGCGAGCGCCTCGACACCCGCCCCTGGAACACCCTGATCGCCCCGGCCCTCGGCGCGCTCGGCCTCGCGGGCGCCATCTGGCTGATCCTCGCCAACTTCACGACGCTCATCGGCGGTGACCCCGGCACGGCCACCTGGCTCGCGCTCAGCGTCCCGGTGGTCCTGGTCCTGGGCGCCGTGGCGGCACGGGTGGTGCGCGGCAAGGCGGCTGCGACCGCCTGATCTTCCCTCTCCCTGCGGCGCGCTCCCGGCGAACGGCCCCGGGCGCGCCGCGGGGGTGTCACCCCTGAACGGCCGACGTCCCCTCCCACCACACCGGAAGGTGCTGATCGACGAGGTCACAGCGCTGGTGCCGCCCGGTCCCGCATGACGCGCTTCAGTACGCCCACATCAGTCGGCGGAGTGGGCCACCTGGTCCAGGAAGCCGTCGACGAGGCGGCCGGCATTGGCGCGAGCGACGGCTTCCATGGCGCGGCTGCGTACGAGCAGTTCGTCCGGGTCGATTCCGTGCCGTACGCACTGCTCCGCGCCGCCGAGGTCGACCCACCCTCGCACCATCGCCGTGGTGACCTCGGGGTGGAACTGCACGCCCAGCGCTCGCCCCGCCCGGAAAGCCTGCGTGCACACGGTGTTGCGGGCCAGCGCGACGGCGCCGGGCGGCAGGACGCAGCGGTCGTAGTGCCACTGGAACCACGGCCCCGGCGGCACCAGATCGGGAACCTCGGTCTCGATCTCCGTCCATCCGATCTCGGGCCGCGGGGAGGCTTCCACCGAGCCACTGAGGGCGGTGGCGAGCGCCTGGGCACCGAAGCAGACGCCGAGGACCGGGATACCGAGGTGGTGGGCCTTGCGCAGCAGCGCGAGCTCGCCGCCGATCCAGCTGCCGATGGCCACGTCGTCGTAGACCGACCAGGGGGCACCGAGCGACACGATCAGGTCCCAGCCATCGGCGTCGGGGAAGTCGAACTCCACATTCGGCGCGTGATGGCGGGACTCGGGCACGATCGTCACAGTGGTGAGTTCGTATCCGTGCTCGACGAGGCGGTCCCCGACCCGCCCGGGCTCCGTCACGTGGTCGTGCTTGATGACGAGTGCTCGCACGATGGGTGCTCCCTTCCTCTGTCCATGGACCCGCCGGATCAACCCGGCCAGGCCAATCGTATGGATCCAAATGATACGTGGAACCCGCCTCCCGGGAACCCTTGTGAGGGGCCGCCCGCCGTCATATCGTTTGAGCCCAAATGTATTGGCTGACCTGGAGGCCACCCATGCTGGATGTCACCCATGAGGAGTGGCTGCGCCGAGCCGAGGAGCTGGACCTGTCCGGGGTTCACCACATCGACGGCGCCGACGAACCCGGTGGCGGTGGGAGCTACACCGTCGTATCTCCACGCAACGGCCAGGTGCTGACCCAGATCGCCGACGGAGGCCACGCGGAGGTGGACGCGGCCGTGGCCGCCGCCCGCCGGGCCTTCGACTCCGGCCCCTGGCCGCACCTGGCGCCCGCCGACCGCGGCCGGGCGCTGCTGCGGATCGCCGATCTGCTGGAGGAGCAGCGTGACCAGCTCGCGCTCACCATCAGTCTGGAAATGGGCAAGCCCATCACGGACGCGTATGCCATCGAGCTGCGCGCCGCGATCAATACCTTCCGCTGGTACGGACAGTTGGCCGACAAGGTGACCGACGAGTCCCCCCACACCGCCCCGAACGCGCTCGCGCTCGTCACCCGGGAGCCTGCGGGCGTCGTCGGCGCGGTGGTGCCGTGGAACTTCCCCCTGACACTCGCCTCCTGGAAGGTCGCGCCCGCACTCGCGGCCGGTTGCACCGTCGTACTGAAGCCCTCCGAGAACTCCCCGCTGTCCGCCCTGCTGTTGGGCCGCCTCGCAACCGAGGCCGGGCTGCCGCCGGGCGTCCTGAACGTCGTCACCGGCGACGGCCCCACCGCCGGGCGGGCGATCGGCCTGCACCCCGACGTGGACGTACTGGCCTTCACCGGGTCGACCGCCGTGGGACGGCACTTCCTGCGCTACGCCGCCGACTCCAATCTCAAGCGTGTCTGGCTGGAGTTGGGCGGCAAGTCACCCAACATCATCCTCCCGGACGCCCCCGACCTGGAGAAGGCCGCGGCCGCCGCCGCCTGGGGCATCTTCTTCAACCAGGGCGAGATGTGCACGGCACCCTCACGACTGCTCGTCCACTCCTCCATCGCCGAGCGCGTCACCGAGGCCATCGTGGAGCACGCACGGAAACTGCGAGTCGGTGACCCCCTCGACCCCGCCACCGAGATGGGCGCGCTGGTCGGCGAGGGACACCTGGAGCGCGTACTGGACCACATCGGGACCGGCCTCCACGAGGGCGCCCGGCTGCGGACCGGCGGTGACCGCACACGGGCCGAGTCCGGGGGCAGCTTCCTGCGGCCCACCGTCTTCGACCGGGTGGACCCGCGCATGCGGTTGGCCCGGGAGGAGATCTTCGGCCCGGTGCTTTCCGTCCTCACCTTCGAGGACCTCGACGAGGCCGTCGCGCTCGCCAACGCCACCGAGTACGGTCTCGCGGCCGGGCTGTGGACGTCCGACCTGTCCACCGCGCACCAGGTCTCCCGCGCCCTGAAGGCCGGGACGGTCTGGGTCAACTGCTACGAGGAGGGCGACCTGACCGTGCCCTTCGGCGGGATGAAGCAGTCCGGCAACGGCCGCGACAAGTCCGCGCACGCTCTGGAGAAGTACACCGACCTCAAGACCACCTGGATCCAGCTGTGAGACCGCTCATCGCCATTCCGGCCCGTTTCTCCGCGTCCACCTCCGCCCTGCGGTACGCCGCCGAGGTCAACGCCCGGGCGCTGGTCGACGCGGTGTGGCGGGCGGGCGGCGAACCCGCAACCATCCACCCACACGCACCCGGAGGCACCGCCGACCCTGCCGAGGTGGCCGCTCGGCTCACCCGCTTCGACGGCGTCCTGCTCCCCGGCGGCGGCGACCTCGCCCCGCACCGCTACAGCGACGGCAAGGCCCACGACAGCGTCTACGACGTGGACGACGAACAGGACGGCTTCGACCTGGAAGTCGCCCGCCAGGCCCTGGACGCGGGCCTGCCGACGCTCGCGGTCTGCCGCGGCCTGCAGGTCGTCAACGTCGCCCTGGGCGGCACCCTGGAGCAGGACATGGGCGGCCCGCAGCGCGAGCACCGCCACGTCGTGCACCCGGTGGCGATCCAGCGCGGCTCGCTCCTGGCGCAGGCCACCGGGGCCGAGAAGGTGGAGGCCTCTTGCTACCACCACCAGCGGGTGGACCGTACCGGTGTCGGCCTCACGGTCGCCGCCCGCGCCGTCGACGGGACCGTGGAAGCCCTCGAACTCCCGGGCCTGCACGGCTGGTTCGCCGCCGTGCAGTGGCACCCCGAGGACACCGCTCACGAGGACCCGGCCCAGCAAGGGCTCTTCGACGCCCTCGTCAGCGCCGCCCGCGGCCGCCGCTGACATCGCGCCACCCGTCCCGGCCGCGGCAGGCGTGTCCGTCGCCGGCGCCCGACGGCTGGCCGCCGAGGCGGTCACGGGCCCCACCATGAGGCCGTCCCGCGGCCCCGGCTTCAGACTTGGTTCACGAGCCTTGGTTCACGCCTTGGGGCGGCGTCCGCTGCGGCGCGGCGCGGGTTCGGTGCCGTCCAGCAGGGCGAGGCGACGCTCCTCGCCCTGCTCCTCCACCTGGAGCACGACCCGGCGCAGCCCCTCCGCGACACTGCGGCACTCCTCGTCGCTGAGCCGCCCGGTGACAAATGCCTCCTCCTCGTTGAACTGGGGAAACACGCGTTGCATGAGCTCCTCGCCCTCGTCCGTGAGGCTGAGCAGCACCAGCCTCCCGTCGGTGGGATGACCGGACCGCCGCACCAGCCCCCGCGCCTCCAGAGTGCGCGAAACCCCGGTGAGGGTCCCCTTGGAGATGCCCGCTTCCTCCGCCACGTGTCGTGTCTCGGACTCGCCCCAGATCCACACCACCCACAGCACGACGAACGCCGTCCAGGTCAGCTCGGACCCGCGCAGCACCGAGTTCTCCAGGTGCTGCCGGACCGCGGAGGCCGCGCGGTAGATATTGGCCACCACGGCCATCTGCTCGTGCCGGACCGGGATGCCCCCCAGCTTCGCGCCTGCCAGCTTCTCGGCTTCGGTGATGGATCGTTGGCCGGGCACGGGCACACTCCTTCGACGCCATCGCGGCGCCTTGGATCGACTTATCGTTCGGGATCAAATTGTACGGAGTTCCGGGCGACAGGGCATTTCCTGATGATGTGCCTCGAAACCAGTGGTGGACTCCACTGCTTTGGCCGCATTACGGGAACGCGCTGCTTCATCAGCTCGCCCTCCGCCGTGCGGCAGGCGTCGACCCGCTGGACGCCGTGCGCGAGGCCGTTCCACTCCACGAACCGCCGGGCGAACTCCAGGGCCGCCGCGGTCGGTTCATGCGGCTAGCCGGTGCGGTGACGATCTACCGCAATGGCAGCAGGATCGGCCGCGAGGCTCTCGCCCCCGAACCGTCCCCGTCCTAGGGCCTGTTCTGAGTTCCCCGTCGTCCGCGCGCAGCGCGGGCGCAGCGGTGGTCGGTGCGTGCGATCGGCGTGCGGTGTCGCAGGTCATGTGGCGGAGCCACCTGTCCTGCGGCGCCGTGCGGCGAGCGTGCGTGCCGGGCGTCGGGACGCAGGCGGGGAACTCAGAACAGGCCCTGAGCGTCCGCCTCCGGCCGGGCAGGTGGCACGGACCGCCCAAGGCGCCGGGTACCGTGGGACCGACCGATCTCGTGGACCTCCTTGCGGGCTGCGTGACCCCGTAGGAACAGATGAGGAACCGATGACGACGAACCGCGGACGCAAAGACGTCATCCGCGACCGGATGGCTGCCACCGGCGAGTCGTACAACGTCGCCGCCCGCAATCTGAAGGCGATGAAGGACATGGGCGCCACCCGTGACGCCGTCCTCACGCAGCGCTGGCGCCCGGCGGACTCGCTCGACGTTCCGTGCCCCTGCGGCGGGACCTGCGAGCCCGGCGAGACCTGCGACCACTGCCATGCCCGGCACCGGCATGTGGCGCGCTACCCCGGCAGCGTCACGGAGGTGGAGGCCTGGGCCGACCGGTACGACTGCATGGGGTGCTCGTCCTCGTACACGCTGACCGTCGTCCTGCACGGCCGCCCCTGGGGTGTCGCCGAGACGGTGGTCCAGGGCGGGGCGGCCGAGCCGGTGGTCAGGGCGCGGGTGTTTCCCGGCGTCGCCCACCCGCTGCTGCGCCCCGAGAGCCCCGAGGACGACTGACCGGCTGTGGGAGCAGGCGTACCCCGCCCTTGGCGAGGACCGGAGCGGTGGGTAGCGGGAGCGGTCAGCTGGTGAGCTGACGGGGTACGCGGCCGGAGGCGCGGAGCTCCTGCAGCTCGGGAATGTGGTTGTAGAGGGTGCCCGGGCTCACCCCGAGGAGCTTGGCGATCGAGGTGATCGAGTGCTCGGGGTTGGGCAGCATGTCGCGGGCCGCCCGGGATGATGTCGGGGTTCACGACGGTGGGTCGGCCGCCGACCTTGCCACGGGCGCGGGCGGCGGCAAGGCCTTCGTGAGTGCCGGCGACGATGAGTTCGCGGATGAACTCGGCCAGCGCGGCGAAGACATGGAGGACGAGCCGGCCGGCCGCTGGAGTCAGCTGCCGCACGCGCAGTCGGCGGCCTTCGCCTCGGCCGGGGTCTGGGCGGGGTCGAGTGCCTGTTCGTCGGGGGTGTCGCAGGCGGTGGTGCCGCAGCAGGCGTCGGGAGCGGTGGCGGTGGTCTTGTCGACGGTGTCGGCGTCGGCCTTGACGACGTAGACCTCCCAGGGCTCCTTGCCAGGGCCGTGGACCCACACCTTGTCCTGGAGTGCGTAGCAGCAGGAGGTGTCGTTTTCCTCGAAGGTGGCGAGTCCCGCCGCCTTCAGGCGGCCGGTGGCGGCAGCGACCTCGTCGGTGGTGGTGACCTCGACGCCGAGGTGGTCCAGGCGGGTGTCCTCGCCGCTCTCGCCCTCGATGAGGACGAGCTTGAGCGGGGGCTCGGTGATGGTGAAGTTCGCGTAGCCCGGGCGGCGCTTGGCCGGCTCGGTGCCGAAGAGCTTGGAGTAGAAGGCGATGGAGCCTTCGAGGTCGGCGACGCGAAGCGCGAGCTGAACACGGGACATGGCTGTCTCCCCGATCCGGATCATTTGTATCGACGGACGTCGATACAGCCGAGGTTGCCACCGCGATTAGATGACTGTCAACATAGACCTATGTCGAATCTCGAACTGCCGGTGCTCGGGCAGGACAACCAGGTGGCGTGCTGCACGCCGATGGTCCGCGAGCCGCTGGGGGAGGACGCCGCCCTCGACCTGGCGAAGATGTTCAAGGCGCTGTCGGACCCAGTCCGGCTGCGGCTGCTGTCGCTGATTGCCTCGCATGAGGGCGGCGAGGCATGTGTCTGCGACCTGACCGGCCCGTTCGACGTGTCCCAGCCGACGATCTCCCACCACCTGAAGGTGCTGCGCGAGGCCGGCCTGGTCGGCTCCGAGCGGCGCGGGACCTGGGTCTACTACTGGGTCCTGCCCGCCGCCCTGGCCCGGTTGTCCTCCCTCCTGCAGACCCCGGCCGGCACCGCGGCGGTGAGGGCGGGATGACAGCGATACCCCTGGCCCGCCGCGCGGCCGCCGAGCTGGTCGGCAGCGCCGCCCTGGTGGCGATCGTGGTCGGCTCCGGCATCCAGGCCACCGAGCTGTCCCACGACGTCGGCGTACAGCTGCTGGCCAACTCCCTGGCCACGGTCTTCGGGCTGGGCGTGCTGATCGCCCTGCTCGGCCCCGTCTCCGGCGCCCACTTCAACCCGGCCGTCACCCTGGCCGCCTGGTGGACCGGCCGCCGGGCAGGCGACGGCCCGAGCCCGCGCGAGGTGGCGGCCTACCTGCCCGCGCAGATCGCCGGTGCGATCGGCGGCGCGGTGCTCGCGGACGCGATGTTCGCCAAGCCCCTCGTGCATTGGTCCGGCCATGACCGCTCCGCCCCGCACTTGTGGCTGGGCGAGGTGGTCGCCACCGCCGGCCTGATCCTGCTGATCTTCGGCCTGGCCCGTGCCCAGCGAGCCCACTTCACGCCGGCCGCCGTCGCCTCCTACATCGGCGCGGCGTACTGGTTCACCTCCTCCACCAGCTTCGCCAACCCAGCTGTGACGATCGGCCGGGCGTTCACCGACACCTTCGCAGGAATCGCCCCCGCATCGGTCCCGGCGTTCGTCGCCGCCCAGCTGGTCGGTCTGGCCGTCGGCGTTGCCTTGGTGGCCGTCCTGTTCGGTCGGCCCGACGCGGCGGCCGCCGATGACGTGGTTGTCCCGCACGGCAAGCACGAGCACCACCCCGCCGCCTCCGGCCGCTGACCCCGGCCGCGCGCCGCGAACACACCGTTCCTGAGCAGCGAGCAGGAGTGAGTCCTGCGCACTGAACCGTCCTTGTGCGCCACTCACCGGCAAGCAGTTACCGACCCCCGCACCACGCAAGAGAGAAGAACCCACCCGTGAGCACCCCGGCAGTTCCGTCCGTGCTGTTCGTCTGCGTCCACAACGCCGGTCGCTCCCAGATGGCCGCCGCCTTCCTCACCCGCCTCGGTGGGGAGAAGGTCCAGGTCCGCTCGGCCGGCTCCGTCCCGGCCGACACCGTGAACCCGGCCGCGGTCGAGGCGATGAGCGAGGTCGGCATCGACATCTCCGCCGAGACCCCGAAGGTGCTGACCGTCGAGGCCGTCCAGGCCTCCGACGTGGTGATCACCATGGGCTGCGGAGACGCCTGCCCCTACTTCCCCGGCAAGCGGTACCTGGACTGGAAGCTGGACGACCCGGCCGGCCAGGGCGTCGAGGCCGTGCGCCCGATCCGCGAAGAGATCGAGGCGCGCATCCGCGGCCTGCTCGCCGAGCTCGGCATCCAGGCCGCCACGTGAGCGCGGCCACGGTGAGCATTGCCGCGATGCTGCCCCAGCACGCCGACAGGTGTTGGCGATCTACCGGCTGGGCATCGACGGCGGCGACGCCACCTTCGAGACCACCGCGCCGACCTTCGCTGGCACCTTATTCGCCGTTCGTATGGAGTTCGCCTGTTTCGTTGTGGCACAGTCGGCGTGACCAGGATCGGATCCGGCCGGCGTGAGGTGGCCTGTAACGCTGAAGGTGCCGTCGCGGCTCGATCGAGGCGTTGCGTCGGCCGGTGGGCCCCGAAGGGCGGCACACAACCCTGCGAAACAACGAAACGAGGACGGTATGCCACCGGCAGCGACGCAGGCCGCGATTCGTGCACAGTTGCTACGGCACTTCACCGCCACACTCCGGGCAGTACCCGCCGAACTGGCGCTGACGCTGCGACATCCGGACCTTCCCAAGGCGGCGTTTCACCACGGTGTCACTCTGTCCTGGGACCAAAGCGACCCCGACAACGTCCTGGAATTCTTCGACATCAGGTACTGGGTGCTCGGAACCACACCTGATACCTCCGATCGGTACTTCGACCTGGTGATGCGCGCCTGGGATGATCAAGGCTGGGCGACGCGAAACGATCGGGATTCGCGCCCGCGCAACGGCTACACACAGACACCCGACGGGTACGGACTCGCCATCACACAGAGCCTGAACGGATACCTCAGCATTGCCGGGGCGACACCTCCCTTCGCACCCGACTCGGCCGTAGGAGACCCACTCCCGACCCGGATCGACCGCCCATCCGAACCGCCGAACTGAGCACCGCACTCCACCGGACGGACCCGTCGGTTCCAGCGCCGGCGCCATCCATGCCGCAGGGGTGCTCAGCAGTGATCGGCTACACCACTCGACGCGTCCCCATCCCGTTTCAGGGTTTTGCCGTCGGAGTACGTCTGCGGCGCCTTGAAGGTCAACTGGTCGGCGTCGTCGGGCAGCTGTCCGACGGCGACGGTGCAGCCTGAAGCTGCAGGACAACCAGTTGCGGCGCATGGTGGTGCCATGGACGAGCACCCTCCTGTGGTCGTGCTTCCGCCCTCGCCGGACGGTGGGCGGCAGGTGACGATCCACGGCGAGCGCGTAGGCACCGCCTACAGCCTCTTCGACGTGCTCGAGTTCCTCCACCGCGCCGGCTTGCCCACCGAGGATCGCGCGATCGACGACCCCGAGCTGATCGAGTGGCGCGGCGGCGGACCATACGACTGGAACAACACCGCATAGTGGTCACCACACTGGCGTGGGCCCGACATCTGCCATCGCTGGGGACGTCGGCCACCCGTGTGCCTGTCGGCCTGCCTCCCGAGGAGTCGGACTCCAGATCTGTCCGGTTCCCGGCTCCTCCCTCGAGAACGAAGCAACGGGAGCGTTCGACGGAGCACGACAGCACACAGGCCGGTCACCGCACGACGACTTCGGCCGGCGCGTCCGGATGAGCGCCGACCAGTTCTCCTCACTGGTCGACGACGCCAGGGCCGGGAAGCTGGACGGCATCGCGCTGCCCGGAACCCGCTGCCGATCGCCGGGCGTCCCACCCGCCCAGCGCCTTGGTTGTTGACCTTTTCAAGCCACGATGACGGAGCTGCCGGCTCGGTCGAGGGCGGTGCGCAGTTCGGTCGGGCACGGCTTGTCGGTGATGAGGGAGTCGAAGCCGTTCAGCTCGCATACGCGGTGGGCGGCTGTGCGGCCGAACTTGCTCGAGTCGGCGAGTACGTAACGGTGGGAGGCGTTGGCGAGCATGGCTCGCTTGGTGGCGACTTCGTCGAGGTGGAAGTCGGTGAGCCCGTAGGGGGCGATGCCGCCGGATCCCAGGAAGACGGCGTCCGCGCGCAGGTTGCTGAAGAATTCCACCGCTTGCGCGTTGGAGCAGGCGAGGTCGCCGGCTCGGATCCGGCCGCCGCTGACCAGGACCTCGACTCGGGGGCGTGTGCTGACTTCCGCGGCCACGAGGAGCGAGGGGGTGGCGATGACCCCGGCGTGGTCGGCGGGCAGCGCGCGGGCGACTTCCAAAGCGGTGGTGCCGACGTCGATGACAACGGTCTGGTTAAGCTGGATGAGTGCTGCTGCCGCGCGGCCGATGGTTTCCTTCTCCGAGGCGAGGGCGCCGCTGCGTTCGCTGAAGGGTGCCTCTTCTCCGACCGGCGCCTGAGGGCTGGTGGCGCCGCCGTGAACCCGGGAGAGCTGGCCACGCCGCTCGAGCAGGGCGAGGTCCCTGCGGACCGTTTCGTGGGAGACGCCCAGCAGTGTCGTCAGATCGTCAGTGGTGACGAACGTGAGCCGGGCGATTTCGGCGGCGATTCTGCGATGGCGCTCGGCGGCGAGCACGACCTGCCTCCTTGGGAAGGGTGACCGTTTTTGTGGATCTGTGACTGCATTCTACGGTCCAGGCAGCCGCGATCAGGTCGTCGCGCCTGCTCCTGCTGGTCTCCCCCTTCCCCTCTGCCGCTGCCTGTGGGGCCTGGGTGAGTGCGCCAGGCCTGCCCGGTGCGTTACGCGAAGACCAACCCTTGACGTCGAGCAGGCAAAGGTCCACACTTCCAGTAACTCGCGGTCAATAACCCACAAGAACGGTCAAGAGCCGGGTTGTCGACTGCCACCGGTACGGCCGCGCGCACCATCGCGGCCCCACCGCCCCAAACAACAGACAGGCCCCCAGCAGACCCCCGCGCGGGGCGTGCCTGCATGCCGACCCGTTCGGTTCCTCCACGTCCACTGGCTCTCGCATCCACGGCGGGCCACTCTGAAGCAGGAAAAAGAGGCATGGCATACGACGACGCAGGTCCCCAGGGATCGAGAACAGACGGCGCGGGCACCGGTGAGCCCAAGCAGCACATGGCGCGGGAGCTCGGCTGGTATGCCTCGTTCTCCGTGGCATTCGGCTTCGTCTCCATCGCCACCGGCATCTTCACCACCTACGGCTCGGTGCTCGCGACGTCCGGCCCGCGCGGCATCTGGGCCTGGCCGATCTCCGTGATCGGCCAGCTGTCCATCGCCCTCGTCTTCGGCGCTCTCGCGGCGCGCATCCCGATCAGCGGCTACTCGTACCAGTGGGTGTCACGCATCGTGGGCCCGGTATGGGGCTGGATCATGGGATGGATCTCGTTCGCCTTCCTGGGTGTGGTCCTGATCGCCGTGGACTACACGATCGCCTCCACCATTCTTCCGGAGCTGTTCCGCTACGTCGGCACCACGCAGAACGCCTGGCTGATCACAGCCGTTGTCGTGCTGCTGCAGTCTGTTCTGGTCGCCGCCTCGACGCGCACCACCCACCGGGTCAACAATGTGGCCGTGACGGTGCAGCTCGTCGGCATGATCGCCCTGACCGTGCTGCTGTTCGCCGTGGGCGCCTTCACGGGCAAGCTGGATTTCTCTCACCTGTTCGCGGCCGGGCCCGTCCCGGAGAGCGGCTACTACGCCCTGGGCGGGGCCACCAAGGCCGGACCGTTCGCTCTGGCGTTCCTGCTGGGCGCGTTCACCATCGTCGGATTCGAGTCGGCGGCCAACCTGGCCGAGGAGACCAAGGATCCGGCTCGTGTCATCCCCAAGGCGATGATTCAGGCGGTGCTCTCCCTGGGCGTGCTGGGCTTCCTGTTCCTGGTCGCGATCACTGCCGCAGCCGGCCGGATCGACGGTGTCCCGGAGTCGGCAACGCCGGTGGCCACTGTGATCACCGCCGTGCTGGGTTCAGTCGTCGGGAAGATCCTGCTCGTGCTGGTCGTCGTTTCGATCTTCTCCTGCGGGCTGGTGATCACCCTGAGCGGCACCCGCCTGGTGTATGCGATGTCGCGGGACGAGCGCTTCCCCGGCTGGCGGCTGCTGAAGCGGATCGACCGGCGCACGGCGACACCGCTGAACGCCTCGGTGTTCATGATGCTGATCGCACAGATCATCCTCGCGGTCTTCTCCCGCTCCACGGACGCGCTGTTCCAGCTGTTCTCCGCCGGCACCCTGCTGCCCGCCCTCATCTACGCCGGAACCGTCGCGATGTACGCCGCCAAGCGCCGCTCCCTGCCCGCGTCCCAGGGGTTCTCACTGGGCCGCTGGGAGATCCCGGTCCTCGTCGTCGCCGGCGTCTGGCTGGCGTACGAACTGCTGATCTTCCGGGACGCCTCCTTCCGCGCCCCATGGATCTACGTACTGGTCCTGTTCGCGATCGGTGCCGTCTACTTCACCGGCCTGATCATCCGACGGGGCCGCGACGGACTGACCATGCCCGACATGGCCGACGTCGACCGGGCGCTGGACGCCGCCGACACCGCGGGCCAGAATCCTGCCGACGCCACCACGGCCGGGAGCGCACGATGACCGCGATTCTCTCCATCGACCAGGGCACCTCGGGCACGAAGGCCATCGTCGTCGACGCCGAAGAGGGAACCGTCGCCATCGCGGAGGAAACCGTCCGCCCCACCTATCTCGCCGGAGGAGGCGTCGAGCAGAACCCGCACGAGCTGCTCGACTCCGTCCTCAACGCCGGCCGCCGCGCCGTGAGCGCGGCCGGCCGGCCGATCGCCGGCGTGGCCCTGGCCAATCAGGGCGAGACGGTCCTGGCCTGGGACCCGGCCACCGGAACGCCCCTGACGCAGGCGATCGTGTGGCAGGACAGGCGCGCGGAAAGCGTCTGCAGCGAGCTGACCGAGCACGCCCAGAGCATCGCCCGGCGCACCGGTCTCGTCCTCGACCCGTACTTCTCCGCGCCCAAGATGGCCTGGCTGCGCCGCAACCTCACCCGCGACGGGGTGGTGACGACCACCGACACCTGGCTGGTGCATCACCTGACGGGCGAGTTCGTCACCGACGCCTCCACCGCCAGCCGCTCGCTGATCCTCGACCTGGACACCGCTGCCTGGGACCCCGAGCTCGCCGACCTGTTCGGTCTCGGCGGGGAGCGGCTGCCCCGCATTGCCGCATGCGACGAAATCGTGGGCACCACCCGCGCGTTCGGCCAGGAGGTGCCGGTGGCCGGGCTGATCGTCGACCAGCAGGCGGCCCTGGTCGCGGAGGGCTGTCTGGAGCCGGGCACCGCGAAGTGCACCTACGGCACCGGCGCGTTCCTGCTGGCGAACACCGGTCTGAACCCGGTGCGCTCCAGCGCGGGCCTGACCACATCGGTGGCCTGGCAGGCGGCCGGACAGACCCCGTACTGCGTGGACGGCCAGGTCTACACCGTCGCCTCCGCAGTGCGCTGGCTGCAGGACCTCGGCCTCATCCAGTCCGCGACCGACCTGGACGCAGTGGTGGCAGCCGATAGCGAGGGTGTGCTGTGCGTGCCCGCCTTCGCCGGGCTCGCCGCCCCCTGGTGGGCGTCACAGGCCACCGCGTCCTTCTCCGGCATGACCCTGGCCACCCGCCGCGAACACCTCATTCTGGCCGTGCTCCAGGGAATCGCCGCACAGGTCGCCGAGCTGGGCGCGCTGGTCGCAAAGGACCTCGGCCAGCCCCTGAGCCGACTGCGCGCGGACGGCGGACTGACCAACTCCGCCGCCCTCATGCAGGCCCAGGCCGACATCGCCCAGATCCCCGTCGACATCTACCCCCACGCCCACGCCACCCCACTGGGCGCAGCCGCCCTGGCCCGCTGCGCCCTCGACCCCGCACTCAGTCTCAAAGAGGCCGTCGGCGACTGGCAGCCGACCACCGTTTACGAACCCCGCTGGTCCGCCGACCGGGCCGAGGAGTTCCGCACCACATGGGCGAAGGCCGCCACGGCCTGCGCCACCGAGGGAGATCACTCATGACCGCCACCCCGCACCGTCCCCACAACGGCGTCTTCGACGTCGCGGTGATCGGCGGAGGCATCGTCGGCGCGGCGATCGCACGCGAACTGTCCGGCTGCGAGGTCTCCGTCGCGCTGATCGAGGCCCGCGACGACGTGGGCGACGGCACGAGCAAGGCCAACACCGCGATCCTGCACACCGGCTTCGACGCCAAACCCGGCACGCTCGAATCCCGGCTGGTCGCCCGCGGCTACCACCTGCTGAGTGCCTACGCCAAAGCAACCGGAATCCCCGTCGAACACACCGGCGCCGTGCTGGTGGCCTGGAACGACGAAGAGCTTCAGGCCCTGCCCGGCCTGAAGGACAAGGCCGAGGCCAACGGCTACGAGCACTGCCGCATCATCGACGCCGACGAGGTCTACCGCGCGCTTCCCGACCTCGGAGAAGGCGTGCTCGGTGGCCTGACCGTTCCCGACGAATCCATCATCTGCACCTGGACCACCAACCTCGCGCTGGCCACCGACGCCCAGCAACGCGGCACCACGATCCTGCTCAAGCACGCCGTGACCGGCATCGACCAGGGGGACGAGGCGACCACCCTGCACACGGCGGGCGGTGACGTACGGGCCCGCTGGGTCGTCAACGCCGCCGGCCTCGGGGCCGACCACATCGACCGGCTCTTCGGCCATGACCGCTTCACCGTCACGCCCCGCCGTGGAGAGCTGTTCGTCTTCGACAAGCTCACCCGCCCCATGGTCGACAAAATCGTCCTGCCGGTGCCGTCCTCCCGCGGCAAGGGCGTGCTGATCTCCCCGACCATCTACGGCAACGTCATGCTCGGCCCGACCGCCGAGGATCTCACCGACCGCACCGACACCGGCACCTCCGAAGACGGCTACGAGTTCCTCCTCACCAAGGGTGAGCGCCTCATGCCGCGGCTGCTGGCCGAGGAAGTCACCGCCAGCTACGCAGGCCTGAGAGCGGCGATCGACCACCCCGACTACCTCATCGAAGCCACCCCGCACCAGCGCTACCTGCTCGTCGGCGGCATCCGCTCCACCGGCCTGACCGCCGGCATCGCCATCGCCGAACACGCCCGCACGCTCCTCGAGGAAGCCGGCCTGGCCCTGCGCACCCGCAGCGACCTGCCCGAGCCCCCGCAGATGCCCAACATCGGCGAAGCCTCCCTGCGCCCCTACCAGGACGCCGACCTCATCGCCCGCGACCCCGCCTACGGCACCATCGTCTGCTTCTGCGAACGAGTCACCGAAGGTGAGATCCGCGACGCCTGCCACGCCCCCGTACCTGCCCACAACCTGGAAGGACTGCGTCGGCGCACCCGCGCCATGAACGGCCGCTGCCAGGGCTTCTTCTGCGGCGCAGCCGTCGCGGCCCTGCGCGAACAGCACCACACCCACGACGGCTGCAGCCGCCAGCACAAGGACCCCCGATGACCCACCAGCCGCCCCTGATCACGCCCGACGTCCTCATCATCGGCGGCGGACCCGCAGGTCTGACCGCCGCCGCCGAGCTGGCCGGCCGACGGGCCGGCCACGTCCTCGTCGTCGACCGGGAGCAGGCCGCCGGCGGAATTCCCCGGCACAGCGACCACACCGGTTACGGTCTGCGCGACCTGCACCGCGTGATGTCCGGCCCCGCCTATGCCCGCCACCTCGTCCAGCAGGCCACCCAGGCCGGAGCGGAGATCCGCACCCGGACCATGGTCACCGGCTGGGCCGACGACGACACCGTCGACGTCACCAGCCCCGACGGCCGCTACCAGATCCGCGCGCGGTCCATCGTGCTGGCCACCGGCGCCCGCGAACGGCCGCGCACCGCACGCCGCATCCCCGGCGACCGCCCGCACGGCGTCTACACCACCGGTCAGCTGCAGAACCTCGTCCACCTCCACCACCAGCCTGTCGGCAAGCGGGCCGTCATCGTCGGCGGAGAACTTGTCAGCTGGTCCGCGGCCGTCACCCTGCGCGAAGCGGGATGCACTCCCGCCCTCATGGTCAGCCAGTACCCGAAGGCGGAGTCCTACGCCGCCTTCAACGCGGCCGGACGCACCGTCCTGCGCGTCCCCGTCGCCACCCGCAGCCGCGTCACCCGTGTCATCGGCAAGGGCCGCTGCCAGGCCGTCGAAATCGAACACCTCGACACCGGCCAGCGCCGCACCATCGAATGCGACACCGTGGTCTTCACCGGCGACTGGATCCCCGACCACGAACTCGCCCGCGCCGCAGGCATCACCCTCGACGAGGGCACCCTCGGCCCCCTCACCGACACCGCCCTGCGCACCAGCCGCCCCGGCGTCTTCGCCGCCGGAAACGTGCTGCACCCCGTCGACACCGCCGACGTCGCCGCCCTCGACGGCAAGCATGTCGCCCAGCAGATCATCAACCACCTGAACAGCGAACGGCAGCCGGCCGAGGGCGTCCGTCTGATCGCCGACGCTCCTTTCCGGTGGGTCGCCCCCCAGATCCTGCGACCCGGTGACCCGGCGCCCGCACGAGGCCGCCTGCTGCTGTGGGCCGACGAGTTCGTCCGCTTCCCCAAGGTGACCGTCCGCCAGGACGGACGGACCGTCACCCGCCGCACCCTCGCCTGGCCCGCCGCACCCGGCCGCGTCTTCCGCATCCCCTCCAGCGTGCTCGACGGTGTGTCACCCACCGGCGGCCCGGTCCACATCGGCCTGCAATAGCCACTACCGCAGCCGGCCCTCGAGACAGGCTGCCGCGCTCATGCTTGTCCCACCCTGACGGACAAAACCGCACGAGCGCGGCAGCCCCTTCACCACTGTGAGACCGAACGGCAGGGTGGCCTGGCACACCCGCCGGTTAACCGGTGGAGGTCCCAGGCGGGTGATGGCATGGTGTGCCGCATGCCGTCGCACCATGCCGAGCAACTGCTGCGTGAATTGCATGCCTCCCTCGGCCTCCGCAAGCGTCCCGAGGACATAGCCCAGCTGATCCAGGACCTGTTCGCCGGCCTCCAGGTCGGGCTCGATCCCGCTACCGCAGCAACGCTGGAGAAGGCCTCTGCGCATTCGCTGCGCAGGCTGTGGCACGGGTACACCTCCATGCTCGAGGACTTCGCCCGGCCCGTCGGCGCTCAGCGTCAACTCGCCCGCGCCGCGACGCTGTTCACGTCCCTACCCGAGTTCTCCGAGGGCGCCGGGGAGGATCCCGCGGAGATCGAATCGGCGATCCGCCGGGCCGGCGAGGAGATCTGCCGGCAGTACGGGGAGAACGACTTCGGACTGGACCGGCTGAACCGGGCCGAGCGCGCCGAAGCAGGGATCGGCGAGATCTCCAAGCGCCAGTACAACAAGCGCTTCCGGCTGCTGCGGCGGATGGAGGCCAAACTGGCCCGACTGCTCCACGAGCAGCGCCGACGCGAGGTCACCATGACCGGCAAGGGCGCGCTCGCGCACGCCCTGCCGTACGAGTTGTTCGCCGCCGATCCGGACACCGCGGCCTTCGTCGCGTACGTCACCGCCCGCGCGAACATGCGCAGCATCTTCACCAACGGCATGCAGCGCCGCCCGTACGACGAGGTCACCGACGCTCTCTTCCAGCGGCTGCGCGCGGCGCCCGAGCAGGCGAACTGGTACGCGGTGGCGCACGCGCACCCCACCGCCGAGGTGCTGGGACACCTGTCCGACCAGGAGCTGGTCCGGCTGCTGGTCCGCTGGAACCGCTTCCTGCGCGAGGTGGCCGAGCTTTTGGAGGACGCCTGGAACCGCTCCGGCTTCGAACCCGCGAGCATGATCGTGCGGCGCGGCGACGACTCCTCCACCTGGAACCAGGCGGCACAGGCCTGGGGAACCGCCCGGGCGCACTGGTTCGCCCTGATGACCGAACTGGGCCGGGAGGAGGTCCTGGACCGCGTGTGCCCGGGCAAGGTACCCAGGCTGATGGCGGCGGACGTGGCCTACTGGCACCGCCGGAGCGGCGGCGGGCTGCACCCCGACACGTACGTGTGGGCGGAACTGCCGCGGCCGTGGGAGGTCCTGCGAGGCGAGAAGGAATGCACCCGCTCGCTCGTCGAAGCGGCCTGCGCCCGGCACGGTGTGGACCCGGTGGCCGGCGGCTGGACCGCACCCCGCCCGGCTGCGGAACCCGTCCGCTTCCACCGCACACCCGAGCTGGTGCACGGCGTGGCCGTCACCGACCCGCTGATGGCGAGCGCCCTTCGGTCCGCCGGAGTCTTCTCGGGCCAGGGCAAGCGCGCCGCCACCGAGGAATGGCTGTGACGCCCCTGCCGCCCCGAGCCGAAAATCAGTTGCCCAGGATGGCCATGCATGAGGAGAATCGGGGCGGCGGCGAGGAAGCTCTGCGGAGGAGCGCCCGGCTCGCTCTCCGGGTGGACGTAGGTTCGAATCCTGCCCTTGCCGCCGTCTCACCACTCCGTCGGCTCGGCGGCATACGCCGGACTGGGGCTCCTGCCCGACCTGGGCATCCAGGTCTCACAGCTGTATGTGGCCCGCAGCCAGTCAGGACAGGCCATCGACGCCCTCCACGGCCGCCCGGTGACAGCCCCCAGGCCCGGACGCCCGGCCGTCGACCCGAAGTTCATCCTCTGGCACGGTCACCAGGTCTTCAAACGCCCAGGCGCACAAGTCGTTCAGCGCCACGAGAGCCCCGGAAACCATCGGTATCCGGGGCTCAAGGCTTCTCAGGGCTCGGTCACCTACGGCGTCCGCTCCGGTCAGCCCTCGTCGGAGTCCGGGATCAGCCGCAGCGAGATCGAGTTGATGCAGTACCGCTGATCCGTCGGCGTCGGGTAGCCCTCGCCCTCGAAGACATGGCCCAGATGCGAGCCGCAGCGGGCGCAGCGCACCTCGGTGCGGACCATGCCGTGGCTGCGGTCCTGGATCAGATCGACCGCGTCGGTGCCCTTCGGGTCGTAGAAGGACGGCCAGCCGCAGTGCGACTCGAACTTCGTGTCCGAGCGGAACAGCTCGGCGCCGCAGGCCCGGCAGGAGTAGACGCCGGCCGTCTTGGTGTCGGTGTACTCACCGACGAAGGCCGGTTCGGTGCCGGCCTGGCGCAGGACCGCGTACTCGGCGGGCGTCAGCTCCGCGCGCCATTCCTCGTCCGGCTTCTCGATGTCGTACGACACGGTCGCTCCCTCAGCTCGACAGGTGATCCAGGATCTGCGGGCCGAGGTCTGTGACGTCGCCCGCCCCCATGGTCAGAACGAGGTCGCCGGGCTTCGCCATTCCCGCGATGACCTCGGGAACCGCCGTCTTGTCGTGGACGGCAGTGACGTCGGCGCCGGCCGCCTTCGCCGCGTCGATGATCAGGGCACTGGTGATGCCCGGGATCGGGTCCTCGCGGGCCGGGTAGATGTCCAGGACCACGGAGGCGTCGGCAAGGGCGAGGGCCTGGCCCATCTCCGTACCGAGCTCCTGGGTGCGGGAGAAGAGGTGGGGCTGGAAGACGACCAGGAGGCGCGAGTCGGCGGCGGCGCCGCGCATCGCTTCGAGGTCGGCGGTCATCTCGGTCGGGTGGTGTGCGTACGAGTCGATGACCTGGACGCCCGCCGCCTCGCCCTTGAGCTGGAGGCGGCGCTTGACGCCGGTGTACGTGCCGAGGGCGGAGGCCAGGTTGTGGGCCGGGATGCCGAGCGCGACACCGGCGACGAGAGCGGCGACCGCGTTGAGGGCGTAGTGGCGGCCGGGGACGGAGACCGTGAAGGTGAGGTACTTGCCGTTCAGGACGACGGTGACTTCGCTGGTCAGACCGCGCGGGGTGATCTTGTAAACCCGTACGTCGGCCGTCTCGGACTCGCCGTACGTGACGATGTTGAGCGAGGCCAGGTCGCGTACCCGTCGCGTCAGCTCGACCGCGCCGGACTGGTCGGCGGAGACGACCAGGGTGCCGCCGGGGACGATCTTCCCGACGAACGTCTCGAAGGAGTCGTAGATCTCTTCCATCGAGGCGTAATTCGCGTGGTGGTCCAGCTCGGCGTTGAGGACGATCGCGACCTCGGGGTCGTACTTCTGGAAGCTGCGGTCGCTCTCGTCGGCCTCGGCGACGAAGATGTCGCCCTCGCCGTGCCTGGCGTTCGTGCCGGGGCCCGCGAGGTCGCCCCCGATGGCGTACGACGGGTCGAGGCCCAGCTCGGACAGGGCGACGGCCAGCATCGACGTGGTGGTCGTCTTGCCGTGGGTGCCCGTGACGGCGATCGCACGCAGGCCCTGCATCAGCGAGGCGAGCGCGTCGGAGCGGTGCACGACGGGGATCGACAGCTCGGCGGCGCGCAGCAGCTCCGGGTTGTCGGAGCGGATGGCGCTGGAGACGACCACGCACGACGCGTCGTCCGCCAGGTGGGCGGCGGCGTGCCCGATGTGGACGGTCGCCCCCAGCGCCCGCAGTGCCTCGGCCGTGCCCGACTCCTTGGCGTCGCTGCCCGCGACCTTCGCGCCGCGCCGGGCGAGGATCTGCGCGAGGCCCGACATTCCGGCGCCGCCGATGCCGATGAAGTGCGGCCGTTCCATGGCGGCAGGAATACCGGGTGCCATGCGTGTGTCTCCCCAGAAGTCGTTGTGAGTCGCCCCCAGCCTATTCGCTGTGCGCGAAGAGCTTGAGCACTGGTACGCCGACCTTGTGCCGGGCCCGGGAGGCCCAGTCGCGGTGGAAGAACTCCTCCACGTAGTGCGGTGCGGTCAGCACGATGACCTCGTCCGCCCCCGCCTCGTCGACGACGGACTTCAGCTTGTCCAGGGGGTGCTCCTCAACCACCTGTCCGACAGCCTCCGAGCCTGCCTGGCGCAGGGCGGCGAGCGATACCTCGAGCGCCAGTTCGGCGGGTTGCCTGGCGTCCTTGCCCTCCGGCTCCTCGAGTTCGCGGGCGGCTTCCTTCAGCTCGCCGATCGCCACGTCGTCGATGGCGCGCAGCAGGACGTCGGCCTGGTCTCCGCGCGGCTGCATCAGTACGACGAACGAGGTCTCTTCCTCCCCGTGCAGGGTGGTGACGAACTCGACGTCCTCGGAAGTGAGGGGCTTCTCGATCATCAAAACGCTGGTGAACACCTCGGGCGCCCTTCTGCTCCATCGGGCCTCGACGGCCTCTGCTGAAACCATCCTTCCCCGTGGTCGCACGGGGTCTGCGTGAGTAATTGTGCCCATCGGAAGCTAACCGGAACGGGAAATTCCGCCGATTGTCAGATCCGACGGTACCGAGTGAAGAGGAATCCGGCTTCCTCCAGCATCGAAGCGAGGGTGAATCGCTCCGGCACCGCCACCGAGGGGCCGCCCGTGATCCGCTGGGCGTCGCCGGCGGTCAGCATGGGCGAGAGGGTGAGACAGAGCTCGTCCAGCACCCCGGCGGCCACGAACTGACCGAGCAGCCGGGGCCCGCCCTCCGCCAGTTGCCGCCTCAGCCCGAGGTCCGCGAGCTCCCGCACGACCCTGGTGGGGTCCACCCGGGAGCCCTCCCCCGCGATCACCACCTCGGCGCCCGCGCTGCGGGCCGCCTCGACCCGGTCCGGCGGCGCACCGGCCCCGGTGACCACGAGGGTCGGGACGAGCGGCGACACGAAGAGCGGGAGCGAGAAATCCAGGTCCAAGCTCCCGCTGACGACGGCGATCGCCGGCGCGGGTCCCTGGCCGGCCGCCGCCCGCCGCGCGGCGAAGGCGTCCCGGGCCCTGGCGGGTCGGTACCCCTCCATCCGTACGGTCTCCGCACCCACCACGACCACATCGGCCAGAGCGCGGAGCGTGCCGAAGATCCGCATGTCCGTGTCGCACGAGATCGGCTGCGAGCGTCCGTCGTGCTGCGCGGCGCCGTCGAGTGTGGAGACCATGTTGGCGCGCAGCCAGGGGCTGTCGCCCGCCGGGTACGCATAGGCGTCGGCGAGCTCGTCCAGACTCCACTCCCCTCCTTCGGCAGCCGGTGTCGGGTCGGTCACAGGGAAGAGGCGTCGCATCCGTGCAGTCTCGCACGGCGCTTAAGCTTGAGAGCTGTGTCGTCATCCACCGCCGTGCCGGGGCAGAGCCCCATAGCCGAAACGGCCCCGCTGTCCCTGTGCGCCCTTGAGCCGCACGTCCCCGCCGACCGTCTGGTCGCCGAGATGGTGCCGCCGCCGCGCTTCGACTCGGTGCGCTTCGACACGTACGTCCCCGATCCCGACCAGCCCAGCCAGACCGACGCGGTGAAGGTGCTCGACGAGTTCGCGCACGGGCTCGGCGGGGCGCACGCGACGGGTGCGGGCAGGAAGGGGAGCGCGCGAAGCGGATCCTCGGAGGGATGGTGGCGGTTCGGCAGGAAGGCGGCACCGGTCGCCGGGCCGCGCGGTGTCTATCTCGACGGCGGGTACGGCGTCGGCAAGACGCATCTCCTCGCCTCGCTCTGGCACGCCACGCCCGCCGCTCCCTCACTCAAGGCGTTCGGCACCTTCGTCGAGCTGACCAACCTGGTGGGCGCGCTGGGCTTCCAGCAGACCGTGCAGACGCTCAGCGGGCACCGGCTCCTGTGCATCGACGAGTTCGAGCTCGACGACCCGGGTGACACCGTTCTCGTGTCGTCGCTGCTCAGCAGGCTGGTCGAGGCGGGTGTCGCGCTCGCCGCCACCTCCAACACCCTGCCCGGCAAGCTCGGCGAGGGGCGCTTCGCCGCCGCCGACTTCCTGCGGGAGATCCAGGGGCTGTCCTCGCACTTCCGGCCGCTGCGGATCGACGGCGAGGACTACCGGCACCGCGGGCTTCCCGAGGCACCGGCGCCGTACTCCGACGAGCAGGTCACGAAGGTCGCGTACGCCACCGAGGGCGCCAGCCTGGACGACTTCCCGTCGCTGCTCGACCATCTGGCCCGCGTCCATCCGAGCCGGTACGGCGCGCTGACGGACGGCATCCGCGCGGTGTGCCTCACCGACGTGCAGGCGGTGCCGGACCAGTCGACGGCGCTGCGGCTCGTCGTGCTCGCCGACCGGCTGTACGACCGGGAGGTCCCGGTGCTCGCGTCGGGGCTCCCGTTCGACCGGCTGTTCAGCGACGAGATGCTGAACGGGGGGTACCGGAAGAAGTACTTCCGGGCGATCTCCCGCCTGACGGCGCTGGCGCGCGACGCAAAGGGACTGGTGGCGCAGTAGGTTCGGGTGCGGTAACTCCACCCATCCGAAGGGATCCAGCATGGCAACCACGCGTCAGGCGCACACGGTCTGGGAAGGCAACCTGATCGAGGGCGAGGGCGTTGTCACCTTCGACTCCTCCGGCATCGGGGACTACGCGGTCTCGTGGCCGTCCCGCGCGGAGAAGGCGAACGGCAAGACCAGCCCGGAGGAGCTCATCGCGGCGGCGCACTCCAGCTGCTTCTCGATGGCCCTGTCCAACGGTCTGACCACGGCCGGCAACGCGCCGACCCGGTTGAACACCCAGGCCGAGGTCACCTTCCAGCCCGGCACCGGCATCACCGGCATCCACCTCACCGTGCAGGGCGAGGTGCCCGGTCTCGACGAGGCAGGCTTCATCAAGGCCGCCGAGGACGCCAAGGCGAACTGCCCGGTCAGCCAGGCCCTCACGGGCACGACGATCACGCTGACCGCGTCGCTCGTCTGACCGCACGGACGGCCCCGCGGGTGCTCCCACGGGGCCCTGCGGGCCCATGACACGCACGAGGCTCAGACCGACCGGCACATGGGAGGCGGCGTCGCGACCAGGCGCGCACCCTGGTCAGCCTGGGCGGCGGCGACTACGAAGCGGCCTACCG